>CAYUEH010000539.1:0-1907 GCA_964442465.1 uncultured Laspinema sp.
AATTTAACTGGATTTGGTAGCACTACTTTGAGGGTCGAGGGCGTCGCGTAATCCGTCGCCGATATAATTAATGCTGCTGACGGTGATAAAAATTGCTAGTCCTGGAAAAATTGCTTGATGGGGGGAGGTTTGCAAGTAATCTCGGGCATCATAAAGCATTCGTCCCCAGGTGGGAACGTCGGGGGGAAATCCTAATCCAAAGAAACTGAGGGTGGATTCGGTAATAATGGCATTGCCGATCGCCAGGGTTGCAGCAACAATTACCGGACCGATAATATTGGGTAAAATATGAATCCAAATAATCCGCCGGGGAGATGCACCCAAGGCACGTGCTGCACTGACAAACTCTAATTGTTTAACCGTTAAAAATCCCGCACGAACCAGTCTCGCTACAGACATCCAGGTGAGGGAACCAATCACCCAAACAACTAGGATAAAAATGCCCAATTCTGGCCCAGCAACGGTCCGAATGGGGTCACGAAACAAGTAAACCACTAACAGCAGTAACGGTAACTGCGGAAGGGCTAAAAATAAGTCCGTCAGACGCATGAGTAAGGCATCAATGATGCCGCCATAATATCCAGAAACTGCACCGATGAATACTCCCACAGTAATCGCCACCAACATGGCAGCGACACCCACGGCGATGGAGATTCGTCCTCCAGATAACATTCGGGCGAGGATATCTTGACCCAGGGAATTGGTGCCAAAGGGATGATTCCAAGTTGGACCCATTGAGGACCGACTGAAATCAATTTCATCAATGGTGGTGGTGTAGAAGATGGGCCCGAAGATAACGCAGAGGAGGATAATAGTGAGGGCGATCGCACCCAAAACCGCCATTTTATCCTGATAAAATCTCTGCCCTGCTTTTTTGCCTAAATTTGGCGTAAAATTTGGCGGAATTTCGCTTTGAATGGGATTGGCATTAGACATAATTAAAACGTAATGATTGGATTACAGAACAAATCAAGCAAGAGATTATTGATGATAGTTCACCCTCGGGTCTAAGAGGGCATACAGCAAATCTGCAATTAAATTAAACACCACAATTAACACCGCATAGATAAACGTAATTGCCATGACCACAGGGGTATCACTGCGATAAATCGAATCAATTAACAGAGAACCAATTCCCGGTACTCGAAACACCTGTTCCGTGACTAATGCGCCAGTAAATACCGCCGGAATATCGAGGGCAACCAGGGTGACAACGGGAATCAACGCATTCCTTAAAACGTGCCGTTGGATCACCCTAAATTTGGATAACCCTTTGGCGTAGGCGGTGCGGACATATTGCTGATAGAGTTGTTCTAAAATCGAGGACCGGATAAACCGCATTAAAATCGCTGCTTGATACAGTCCTAAGACAGTAATTGGCATAATAGACTGTTGAATTTGGGCGATAAAACTATTCCAATCCGTTACCCTTAAAGTGCTATTATAGATAAAGGGAAACCAGTTGAGTTGCACGCTGAAAATAATAATAAACAGCACCCCAGTGAAAAACGTGGGCATAGAGAACCATAAAAAGGCCAAAGTTGTCGCCAGTTTGTCAACCAGAGAATAGCGGTTAAGGGCGGAGATAATGCCGAGGGGGAAGGCGATTAATATCCCAAAGAGATAGGCAGAACCGACGACCCATAAGGTGGTGGGTAACCGTTGCAGAATTAAGTCAATAACGGGACTGCGACTGGTAAAAGAGTATCCCATATCTCCGGTAAAAAAGGCAAAGGCCCATTTCACATATCGGATATGAATCGGTTGGTCCAATCCAAAAGAACGCCGCAGATTTTCTCGCACTTCGGCGGTAATGGCGGGATTGGTGGCAAATTCTCCTAAAGGGTCTCCAGGTGCTAACGCTAAGATGGTAAAAATGACCAAACTAATGGCAATTAAGGTGGGAA
>CAYUEH010000539.1:2007-4153 GCA_964442465.1 uncultured Laspinema sp.
CTATCTCCGTCGCCATTGATGGATGTTCCAAACAACTCTATCCCAGGAGGTTAACTCCACCCCTTCTAAACTATTACTCACCGCGATCGCATCGGCGCGATGGACTAAAGGAATCACTGCCACATCCTCCACTAATAAATCATTCATTTGGATGAATAATGCTGCCCGAGTTTCAGGGTTCAATTCCGTAGTAGACCGTTGAAAAAGTTGGTCATATTCCGGATTACAATAACGGGAACTATTGCTACCGGACCAGTTATTTTCAGGACGAGCAATTTCCCCACAAGTGAAAGTTTTAAGGTAGCGCGTGGGGTCCGGTGAGGTGTTGCCAGTGGTCATCATTTGTAGATCAGCATAAAAGCGATTCAGGGAATCAGTATTTGACGGGTCGCCGGAGAAGAAGATGCTGGCATCAATACTTTTAATTTCCACTTCTACGCCGATGGTTCGGAAATTTTGTTTAATAATTTCCTGGGTTTTCTGTCGCACAGGGTTCACCGAAGTTTGAAACAGAACGCGCATTTCTACCCCATCTTTATCCCGGATGCCATTGCCATTGGTATCCTGCCAACCTGCTTGTTCTAGTAATGCTGCTGCTTGTTCTAGGTTAAATTCTAAGCGGGTATTGGGGGAGAGATAGGTGGGGGGAGAAACGAGAAAATTGGGGGTGGGGATGCCGGTGACGCCATAGAGTTGGTCAGAAATGGTATTGCGGTCGATCGCCAGGTTGAATGCCTGTCTAACTTGCCGATCGCTCAAAAAGGGATGGGGGAATTCCAAACTAGAGCGATCGCCTGCTGCTGTGGCACGATTGGGGTCGGTTTGATTCAGTTGAATCCGTTCGCTTAATGGACCAAAAATTGCCATCACTTGTCCTTGTCCCCCCGCTTCTAATTGTTCTAACACTTGCGGTTCAACTTGCAAACCATAAGCATAATCTGCATCTCCCGTTTGTAAAACTGCCCTCGCTGCGGAAGTAGAATCCCCCCCGCCTTTGAGTTCAATTCGCTGAAAATAGAGGGTTTCTGCTTCACGGAAATAAGGATTAGATTCATAAACCACCGTATCCCCGGGTCGAAATTCGACGACGCGATAAGGACCCGTTCCCACAGGTAATAAATTACCCGGTGCTTGTCGAGAATTTGCGCCGGTATAATCGGCAAAAATATGTTGGGGTAAAATCATCCCTTCGGACCCGACAAAGGGTAAAAACCAACCGGGATTAACCGCCTTAAAATTAACTTTAACGGTTAGGGGGTCGATTGCTTCCACGGAGGCGATCGCATCATAATTAGAGGAATTTGCCGAAGCAGTTTCGGGATTGGAGATAAATTCATAAGTAAACACCACATCGGCAGCAGTGAAGGGAGTGCCATCGGACCATTGTATATCCGGTTTGAGTTGCCAGGTTACGGATAAACCATCTGCTGCCACTCCGCCATTTTCCAGAGTGGGAACTTCTGCCGCCAAAATGGGGATTAACTCCCCCTGATTATTGAACGTTGCCAGGGGTTCTAAAGTGATTCGACTCGCTTCCCAATCCTTGAACCCCACAGATAGATGAGGATTGAGAATCGTTGGCGCTTGCCAGTAGAGTAAGCGGAGGACCTCCGGTTGTTGGATTTGGCGGGTGGGGTTCGTCCCGCATCCTGACAACAGGGATGCAGCGAGAAACGGTAGCGCCAACAGTGGCAGGATAAAAGGACGGCGATCGCGCTTCTTTTTCAAATTTTTCCCTCCCAGTGACGGTTTAAAACTCTACAGTATCAAGAAAATCCGGTTTTGTCTTGGGAGGGACCACAGCGATTAACGGCATCCGGTTCACTGTCCCCCCTCCCGGATTGACGGAACCCGGTGCACCCGGGACCGAACCCAGTCCATTGAGTACACAAAAGGCGATCGCCACCGGCAACAAGGCGATCGCCTTTTGACGCGGGGTAGAAGTGCGATCGGTTTTGTCTCCAGTCCAGTGCCACAATAAGCAGATAACGCTCAAAGCACAACCAAAATAACTATCAATATACAGTCCTATTAAATTCGGGATAACGCATTCCATCAGTTGCCAAACTTTGGGGTCTAGGGGGATTTTGTTGCTCATGGGTTCAACTCCGAACGGCTATATCCCCATTAAATGGATTGGCAAAAT
>CAYUEH010000540.1:0-4145 GCA_964442465.1 uncultured Laspinema sp.
TTCATAAACTATAGGAATGAAATGAATGAGTATGAGAAATTTAGGATCTGGAGCGCACATTTACAGACCGGATTTGAGGGTTGCATTGCTATAGATTAGGGACTCGACTCTCCCCAAAATTTGCTACCCATCAACCCATGACCGTGAATTTTCAGGGATCTGCCTGGGAGATGACTGGTCGTTCTCATTAACGATTAAATATTTGCAATCTTACAATGACTGAAATATAATTGTTCAAGGCAAACAGATTAATTTCTTTAAATATCCAGTCCTGTGGGCCTCAATGTCAAGCCCCTAAAGGCTCCGTATGATCACTGAAAATTATAAAACCCTTGGAAATTTTATAAAAATTTAATAAAGTAGAGAAATGCTCGTACACCAGCAACCCGATTCACCCAGTTTTTTGTGAAGACGGAGGCTGGTTCCATTCTGGAATTCAAGCCCGTTGGCAGTTGATCGCCGCCTAAGTGAGCGTTCAGATCATTGCGATCATTGAGGAGGAACCCTTCATCACCGTTATGTTGGGATCCTTCGACCGGAAAAACATCGCTTGTCCTCAGACAAGAGTATCTTTATCAGGAAGGGAAGCCCCATCTATGCAGCTTCAAGAGCCTTACAAGGTCCTAGAGACCCGACAACCGAGAGAGATTGTGGATCCACCACAGATTGGCAATATTGGCAATGTGGGGAAATCCACTCCAAATCTCCTGGATCAGATCACAACCAACATTCGCCGCTTAAGTATTAAGCAAAAAATCGGCTATGGTTATGCTTTGACCATTTCGATCGCCTTACTGGGGACGGGTCTAGGGTTAGTAGTCGGCGATCGCTATCAAGACAAAGCCAAACAACAACTGGTTCATGCCTACGAGCAACAGCGGATTCTCACTCATTTGCAATATGAGGTAGTCACCGCGCGATCGCATCAACAAGGTTTAATTTCCGGTGCAGATCAGTCCCTCTGGAGTGAATCAAAAAGCCGCAATTTTTTGACCCAAAGTCATAAAGTTAAGCCCCTTTTAAATCATTTGCAAGGGTTGGTGACAACCCATGAGAATAGTTTGGTCACCGTTGATGAGACCCAAATGCAAAAGTTATGGGAAGCTCAAGAAATTGCCGAGAAATATTCTCAGGAATTGATTCAATTGCAGACATCGAATTCCCATCCGTTCTCCGATTTAGTGACTCGTCTCAATGACTCGGAAAAAGAGCAAGTGTTGGCAAAAATTTCTGAAGTAGAAGTGGCATTAGAAACCCTCTATCAGGAACTAGACCAGACTTTAAATGCAACCCTGGCCCAAGAGAATTTGGCCAAAGAGACCTTTACGAAAGCCGAATCCCTGCGCTGGAAAATTACAGTTCTGAGCATGATTCTCTCCGTGGCGATCGCCGCCATGTTAGCCTCTTACACCAGTCAGGCGATCGCCCGTCCCATTGAATGGGTCACCCAAGTTGCCCTCCGCACCACTGAACAGTCCAATTATCGACTCCGTGCCCCCATCCTCACCGAAGATGAAGCCGGTTTATTAGCCACCTCCCTCAATCAACTGATTAGTCGAGTGGAGGAACAACTCCAGGAAATTCAGCAAGCTCAAACCCAACTCATTCAGACTGAAAAAATGTCCAGTCTGGGACAATTAGTCGCTGGCATTGCCCACGAAATTAACAATCCCATCAACTTTATCACCGGCAATATCGAGCATAGCAATCACTACATCCAAGACATCCTTGAAATCGTCAACCTGTATCAAAAAGAGCATCCAAATCCCTCCCCGGAACTTCAGGAACTCATTGAGGATGTGGATTTAGAATTCGTCATTGCCGACTTGACCAAAATGCTCTCCTCCATGAGCATTGGTTCCGAACGAATTCGGCAAATTGTCCTTTCTCTGCGTAACTTTTCTCGCCTGGACGAATCCGAGAAAAAACGAGTTGATATTCACGAAGGAATTGACAGTACCCTATTGCTCTGTAACCATCGCCTACAGCCGCATATTGAAGTCATTACCCGCTATGATGAATTAGACCCCATCGAGTGCTATCCGGCGCAACTCAACCAAGTGTTTATGCACCTGATTTCCAATGCGATCGATGCCTTAGAAAGCCAACCGCAGCAAGAATCCAAGACCCGTCAGTCCCGTCACCAAATCATCATTCAAACCCAGAAGATCAACGAGAAAACCATCCAGGTAAAAATTGCGGATAATGGTCCGGGAATAGATGAGGCAATCCGCCGCAAAATATTCGACCCCTTTTACACCACGAAACCCCCCGGAAAAGGGACAGGTTTGGGATTGTCGATTGTTTACCGCGTGGTCGAAAAACATGGGGGGAAAATCGAGGTGAGTTCCGAACCGGGCAAAGGGGCAGAATTTAGGCTTACCCTTCCCATTCAACCCTTAGATCAACCTTTATCCATCCAGCACACTCGACCTTCTGTCCCTGTTTTAAATGCCATCTAAAGTCCAAAAAATGAGCGCCCTTCTCAGTAAATTTAGAACCCTAGGGCAGTCCAAACGAGAGAAAAAACACACTCAGATGTCGGCATTTTTGTCAAGTTTTTCCGACATCCATCAGAAGTCCAGGCAGCGCCAGGTTGCTAATTTTAATCTATTCTCTCTCCTGCAATTGAGCAAAAATGAGGCAACCCAAACTACCGTATTAGGGTGGTTGTTGGATGCCGAGGGTAGTCATGGACAAGGTTCACTGTTTTTAGAACAGCTTGTCAAATGCTGTGGGGACTGCATTCCCCCGGAGCATTTTAGTCAACCCTATCGCCTGCTTTCAGGGGCGATCGCACCCCAATTGCGCCTAGACCTGATTCTGTATCGACCCGGGGAGTTTTTAGTGGCGATCGATAACAATCTTTTGGACCGAGAAGGCATCAACCAAGCGGACCTAGAAATTATCGAAATGCGGCAGTTGGGTTCAGGACAACGCATCCCCAAAGAACGGCAAATCGCCATCTTTTTAACCCCCGAAGGGCGAGCCCCCATCAGTGGCGACCCGGACCCTTGGCATCAGCTTTCCTATCCCCAACTCGCTGCCGCCTTCGACCAACTTGTACCCCAACTGAATGATTTAAAACTTAAACATATTTTGGTAGACTGGATCGAGGTGGTGTCAAGGGTATAATTTATGAAAATTTTCTCAGACGAAAGTAAGTTATTAGCCAAAAATTGGGAAACCTATCAGGAACTTCTCAAAGCGGAACAAACCCTCAGAACCGAACTCCAGGGATTTTTGGAATCTCTGGAAGCTGATTTAGTTAAAAATTCCTGGTGGCAAAATCAATGGAATTTTATCGTTTATGAAGAGACAGAAATTTATATTTCTAATGCCAATTGGGTATCTTCTTATGATGAATATGTCATCCTAATTGGCCTAGAAGGATTGACTCCCGAGGGATTGTTTGGTATGGAGAATCCCCCCTTGCTGTATGTCAAATCTTCAGACTATAGCCTGGGAGAAATGCTCATTGAAAAACTCAAAGAAGAAGAAAACTTAAAACAGGGAGAGATTGATTATAGTTCCAGTCGCTATCTCGTCACCCAACCCTTAAAGGTGCTACCGAACGAAGTCGAGAAATTTGATAAAGTCGTTCGTCAACCGGCCCTAGATTTTTTAAGTTATTATGCAATTACCCTGGAAAAATATACCGACTTAATAGAACAAGCCCTGAGTTAAAAAGGGCAGGAGATAGACGGTGACTCTATATTTTTATAGCACCCGCAGCGAATACGGATGTTTCTCCAACTTTTCCCGGCATGGCTTGGAGTTAGATGGGGTATGGTGGCCGACGAGCGAACATTATTTTCAAGCCCAAAAATTTGCCGGAACACCCCATGCCGAGCAGATCCGAAAAGTAAATAGCCCTAGAGATGCCGCCAACATGGGACGCGATCGCCAACGTCCCCTCCGTCCCGATTGGGAAACCGTCAAAGATGACATCATGCGCCGTGCGGTCCTCAAAAAATTCCAAACTCATGACGAGATTCGCGAGATTTTGCTAGGAACTGGAGAGGAGGAACTCGTAGAAAATGCCCCCCATGATTATTATTGGGGATGCGGTAAAGATGGCAGTGGGCGGAATCAATTGGGCCTGATTTTAATGGAGGTCCGAGAAATTCTGCGTCAGGAATCCT
>CAYUEH010000541.1:0-4143 GCA_964442465.1 uncultured Laspinema sp.
TTCGGGCAAGCGCCGGAGGAAATACCCCGGAACCCATCAACCTCGCTTACCTGGCCTCGTTGATGGAGCAACTGACCCTCGAATCAGCCAACCAGTTAAGCCGCGAAGACTATATGCGCCTGCGGATGGAGGCGCGGCAACAGGCCATCACCGAGGAGATGGAACGGCAAAAACAACTCCAGGAAATCGAGCGCATCCGCCAACAAAGCGGGATTTCCCTCCCGAGCAGATCGCCCACAGGAGGCCCACCTGATGAGCCGAACTAAACCCGACCCCCTGACGACCCGCCAGCTTGGGTTACTCCTAGCGGCCACTTTATTCAGTGGTGCAACTGCTGCGTGGATTGCATCGCTGACCCCCCAAACCTCCTCGGCAGTGAGGCAAACCCAGGGGGCGATCGATGTACTCACCGAACGCACCCCGAACGACAACTGGGGCTTTTTCCTGGGAACCTCCATTGCCTGCCTCGCGGGAGGAAGCCTCATCCTCAGCCGCAAGGAATTTTTCGACCCCTCCACCCTCCGGGATGACGCCATCAGCACAATCCTTGCCTTGACTTCCCACTCCAACTACTTGCTTGCGGGAGGTCTCCAAGCTACTGCCAAAATTGCGCTGACCTCACCCCCAGCGAAGAAGGGGAAAGAGGTGGTCTTGCGGGTCATCCCCCCGCAGTTGAAAAGCGCGGCTGAAAAGTTGAGCGGCGATCGCAAATGGTTTGTGGAGTGGGCTGGATTCCGGAAAGGATTGGGCGGTCAATCCTGGCAGTGCAATTTTGTGGTGGGGTTGCCTGGGAGCGGCAAAACCACCGTGGTCAACGAGATTATCGTTGGGTTCATCCGCTTTAGTGAAGGCACGGGCCAGCTTCGCATCTTTGATATCAACTACGGCAAACCCGATGACTCGGGCAGGGTCAACATCTGGATGGGTTTACCCCTGAATCAAATAGTGGAGGCGCAATTCGACCGCATCCATGCGGGGATTAATGCGGTCTGGGATGAGTTGGAAAAACGCCGCCAGCAAGCGATTAAGGTCGCCTCGGATGGTGGAAAACAAACCCTCAACTTCACCCCACTCTTGTGCGTGATTGATGAACTCCCAGCCTTGATGAACACCGCCAAACAGCATGAGGTGGATGAGGAGATTAAGGAGAAGATAGCCGACATCCTGACGATGGGGCGCGGCTACCGGGTCAAGCTCCTCCTCATCTCCCAGATGCTCGCCGTTGGCTCGGTCGCCCTGACTAAGGCACAGCAACAACAGGTTAACAAGTTAATCCTGGGGACATCAGCCCTTGACCCCGACATCATCAACCGCATCCCCGGCACTGCCCAAGATTTGCGGGCGGAAATCGAGCCTTTACTCAAGCAGAAAAAGCGGGCTTGTGTGGTGCAGTTTGGCGCGAGTCTACCCGAGGTTAGAGTCATCCCCGAAATCGACATCAAAGCTCACCGGGTAAGGGTTTGCGCTACTGACCCGGACGAGGTTTGGTGGCGTGAGACTTGGACGGGGGAGACTCGCAAGCGGGTAGAAGACCTTGCTAGAAGTTATGCCAATGGCGAGATTAAATCGCCTCTAAAAGGGGAAGTTATCTCGCTATTCAACATCACCAACATGAGTAGAGACGAGCGTTACAAGCGCTTTGTTAGCCCCGTCTGGAACGAGTTAGTTAATAGATTTAAACCGGAGCAAAAATCATGATGAAAAATGTAGGCACGGCCATCATTGGCGCGGGTGCAATTTGGGTTCTTTGGAGTCCGCTCATTGCCCCAATCGGTCGGGGGATGTTTACCCAGCGAATCAATCCTTCTCGCAATGCCTCCCCGGATAGTGTGGTGCAGTTTTTTAGTGCGGGGACTGCGAACATGATTGGCAAGGGTTTTGAGAACTATGACACCGAAAACCTCGGGCGACGGTTTGACGAACCCAACCCTCAGATTCGCTTACCCGGTGATGATTTCTGGCTGACTGACCCGCGCCGGTATATCCCCTTTTTGCGCCCCAATCCCCAGCAACCGCAACAGCAGCAGCGGAATTTATCGCCCCATAACCAGGTAGTCACCCCGAACGAAAACTGCCCACCGGACCAGCAATGGATTGATACCCGCACGGGCCAAGTTTTCTGTAGATAGCTAATAAAAACGACCCCCATTGATTAATTCTTTGGGGGTTATTTGTTCGTGAATAAAAGAGAAAGGAAATGAAAATTACCCATATTTTAGCATTGATTGGATTGGCGGCGATTGCCCAATACTTCGGGCTGTTTTCCCGATGGGGAATCGACCTGGCAAAACTCAAACCCCCCTCACCAATTACTTCGGGTTCTTCTCCAACCTCGCCTCAACCGGAGGGTTGCCCTTATTCATATAGTGAAGTCCTGATTTTCACGTTGAACGAAGTTGGCGCAACCCTTCCCCCTGAATGCCTGAAACGGGATGAGGGTCAAATCTGATGGCTAATACCAACCTAGAATCCGCCCTCGCCAATGGTATCTCCAAGGGAATTCGGGAGGGAGTTGGGGGTGCTCTTGCCGATGGACTGGTCGGACTGGCGACAATCGCAACCTTGGCGGCGATCATTTTCAATATCTCCCCATCCACCAAACCCACCTCAACCGAACCTGACCCGGATTGGAATCGCGGGCTAAAGCGAGGGGACCAGGTGGCTGGGTACACCGTTGGATCAGATGTTGGTTACCGCATCCACCCCCTCAGTGGCGAACGGGCTTTTCATGCGGGCGTTGATATTGCGGCTCCGACAGGCACACCTTTGTTTGCGATCGGGTTGCCTGGGGTGGATACGGTCCGGGTTGACTGTGGGAATGAGCCGGGAAGGGCTGGAATCTTCGCCACCATCTCTAGCGCCAATCCGTCGAATCCCTCCCAAACTTTCCTCGCCATGCACCTATCCGTTTGCAACCCAGGGGAGTACCAGCCAGGGGAACCGTTCGGGAAGGTTGGCAGTACCGGCGGGTCAACAGGTCCTCACCTCCACTGGGAATCCAGACCCAACGGGACCAAAGAGAGCGTCATCCCCCCCGAATATTGGTCTCTCTACCAAGTCATCACCGGGAAGCTCCCCCCGCGTTCATCCTCCAATTTGTCAACAGGTTTCGATGCAGCATATCAATGGACCCTGGGAAAAGAGGGCGGATGTTCGGACCATCCGGCAGACCGAGGAGGGCGCACCTACAAGGGCATCATCCGTTCGGTGGCTCAGAGGCACGGCTACTCTGACCCATGCACGATGCCCGAATCGAAGGTTAGGGAAATTTACGAATCTGAATACTGGAACCCTGCCAGGTGTAGCGAGTGGCAAACGGCTCAGATGCAACTCGTCTGTTTTGACACGGCGGTGAACTTTGGGGTTGGGGGGTGGCAGATGTTTTCAGCCCAGGGGCGACGGCGCGACGGTCATCGGTATCCGGCACTTCCCAGGGATGAGAGGGCTTCCGCGCAGGCGATCGCTCAGTGGCGACTCGAATTTCGGGATTTTCGGGTCAGGGAAGCGCCGGACCAAAGGGTATTTCTCCGAGGTTGGCGCAACCGGGACCACGCATTGCTGGAGAAAGTGAAGTGAACTCAACCCCTCTCAGTGAGGGGTTTTTTTATGGCACTCTGACTCTGCCCTTCAGCCAGAGGAAATGGGCTTAGTCAGAGTGCATCCGAAATTGCTCCGTTTTTTGGCAGCAGCGCACTAGGAATTTGATTGCGCCCCATCCTAATTTTGTCCTAAATTGGGTCGGGGTCGGAAATCAAAAAGATTCCTCCCAGCAGAGAGCTTCTGTCGGTTGCAGCGGTGATGCTGCATCATTTTTCAGGAATCAACCTCGTCCGATTCATCCGCTAGATGAACTGGTCCCGGTTCATCTCTAGTTTCTGCTGCCTCTGGGTGGGTTCCTCGGGGATAGCAGTTTCTGAGCCAGTCCCACCAACTGGGTCAGCACCCGGGCATCCCGGGGCGACCCCCCAACGCAACAATCCCGCGCCTAGCGAGTAAGTGCGGGATTGTCTGTTATAGGAATTTACTAAAAAGACCAGATGAGTCTGTGTTAACTGGCGTTTGTTTTTCTTATGTTCCTAATCTACCCGAGTCCTTTGGTCTGGGAATCTGCCTGGGGAGGTAACGAAAGTCGGATAGTCTCTA
>CAYUEH010000542.1:0-4132 GCA_964442465.1 uncultured Laspinema sp.
TCGATTACCCCAGGGATTACAAGTCATGCCCGATCCATCATTGGTTTCACCCCGATCCATCATTCAAACCTTTCCTTTAAGTACCGTAGGGGCCCTAGTTTGTGGCCCTAGCAGTCGGGTTTTGATTGCCAAAACCACGAAATGGCGCGGGTTGTGGGGGGTCCCCGGTGGTAAGGTGGATTGGGGTGAAACCCTGGAATCTGCCTTATTACGGGAGTTTCGGGAAGAAGTGGGACTGGACTTGGTGGAGATTCGCTGGGCACTGTTGCAAGAGGCCGTCTTAGACCCGCAATTTTGTCGGGAAGCTCACTTTATTATGATGAATTATTATGCCCGTTCCACTACAGAAACCGTGATTCCCAATGATGAAATTGAGGAATGGGTTTGGGTCACCCCTCAAGAGGCACTCAACTATTCTTTGAATACTTACACCCGCGTTCTGATTGAACATTATCTCAACCAGGGTGACGGTTGAACGGGTTAACCAACCCCGTTACTTCTCCCCTGGATCTGATTTCTAATTCGCGTCCCATGCCCTAAAAAAATCTGTCCTTTACCATTAATGACTAACCATGACTAATTTTAATCATCTCAAACGTCGCCAATTTCTGAAAATGAGTTCCTTGGCTGTAGGAACCAGTCTCTTGACCAGTTGCACGAATCGTGGAACCCAACCTTCCGCCTCTACATCCAATGGAAAACTCGACAAAATTAAAGTGGGGTTAAGCTGGAAAGCTGAAGCCGAGTATGGCGGATTTTATCAAGCCCTGGCGACGGGAATTTATCGCGACTATGGATTCGATGTAGAAATTAGACCCCTCCCGCCCCAAGGAAATGTGACTCAATTGTTGATGGGGGATTTGGTTGATTTTAGCATCGGCCAAGCAGTCAATGCGCTCCAAGCAGCGGATCAAGGTATTCCTAAAGTGACTATAGCTGCTATTTTTCAAAATGAAATTCAAGCGTTTTTAGCTCATCCCGGGGTCGGCAATGATTCGTTGGCGCAACTGAAGGGAAAACGGGTGTTTATTGTTCCGGGACTGAGTAGTATTTATTGGCCTTTCCTAGAGAGACAGTACGGTTATACTCAAGACCAACAACGGCCTTATAATTTCAATGTCACCCCATTTTTACTGGACAAAGATTCGGTCCAACAGGGATTATTGACTTCCGAACCTTTTCTGATTGAAAAAGAAGGCGGGTTTAAGCCCGTGGTTTTACTGTTAAGTGAAACGGGATTGAATCCTTATAATTTCACCCTGGAAACCACTCATAAATTAATTGAATCTAAACCGGAGTTGGTTCATCGCTTTGTCGATGCTTCTATGAAAGGATGGTACAGTTATCTGGAAAATCCCGCCCTGGGAAATGAGTTAATTCAGCAAGACAATCCAGAAATGTCGGATGAGTTGCTGGCTTTTGCCCTGGGTAAGATAGCGGAGTATGATCTGATTAAGTCGGGAGATGCCTCCACCCTCGGCATTGGGGCGATGACTGATGAACGATGGAAAACCTTGTTTGACCAGTTGGTAACTGCTGGGGTTTTAGAGGACAAACCCATCTATAACGATGCCTACACTTTAGAGTTTATTAATAAGGGGGTAGATTATTACTTGTCTTAAAATTTGTGCGTTCTCATCCCATGATTGAGCAGAAAATAAAAGCCTCCCTGTAGGGTTGATTCGCGAATCAACCCTACATTGTGGGGTTAAAAAACCCGCACCCTCAAGGGTGGGGCGTTTGCGGACGAAGCCTGCCTGCGCAGGCTACAAATAAAAACTTTTTTGAGTGACAAGAAAACATGATGAACCCTGAAACGGCGATTACTATCAGCCATGTGAGTAAGGTTTTTAATAATGGGGTGGTGGCTTTAAATGATGTCAATCTGAAGGTGGAGCGGGAAGATTTTGTGAGTTTGGTTGGCCCTTCTGGATGCGGCAAAAGTACGATTTTAAGGATTATTGCGGGCCTGATTCAGAGCAGTGAGGGGAAAATTGAATGGGCCGATCGCACCTTAAAACAACAGATTGCGTTTGTCTTTCAAGACCCGGCTTTGATGCCTTGGAGTACGGTACAAAATAATATTCGCTTACCCCTCAAACTGATGGGAATGTCCAAAAGAATGGCGGATGCTTCTATTGCCAAGACCTTGGAATTAGTCGGCCTGGAAAACTTTGCGAATGCCTATCCTCGCCAGCTTTCTGGGGGGATGAAAATGCGGGTTTCTATTGCTCGGGCAATTGTTACTGAACCCCGGGTTTTACTGATGGATGAACCATTCGGGGCTTTGGATGATATCACCCGCACTAACCTCAATGATGAGTTACTTTCGTTATGGAATCACCAACGTCAAACCATTCTGTTTGTGACTCATAATATTTATGAAGCGGTTTATCTCTCCAAGCGAGTGGTGGTGATGGGGGCGAATCCGGGACGGGCGATCGCACAGATTTCCATCGATGAACCCTTACCCCGCACTGAAGCGTTTCGGACTTCTGAGCGGTATCTCAACTATTGTCAACAGGTGTATGCGGCTTTATCGGAAGCAATGGATCCGCAATCCCAGGAATCCCCCCGGCAATTTTTCTCGGTCTAATTCTGCTATCAAAGACCAGGAGGATTCAAGGCATTTCCAGAATAAAGAATCAGGGTTGATCGGGGACGAACAGATTCAATAAATCCGGGTAATTTCCCCCCCTCTATCTGGTGCTAACTCCTGGTATTTCAGGCGATTGGGCAGAATAGAGGGGGTTTCAACTGGGAGCTTTGATGATGAGATGATTTTGGCTCATAAGGGTCAACATTTTGCTATAATTAATACCGGGTTCTTAGTTACGGTTTCCTTGTTTTCTATAGAATCTTGCCCCTACGAGAAGGAGAATCTGAATCATTTGGAGAAATCTTTAACGGGACGAGTTGCCATTGTCACGGGAGCAGGTCGGGGGATTGGTGCCGCCACTGCTCGGCAGTTGGCACAGGGAGGCGCTGCGGTTGTCCTCGTCAGTCGGAGTGTGGAGCAACTGGAGGGGGTGAAAGGAGCGATCGCCTCTGAATGTTCGCCGGAGCAAGTGTTGGTTTATCCCGCAGATGTCAGTTCCGAGGCACAGACTCAGGCGGTTTTTGACCAGGCGATCGCCACCTTCGGTCGGGTTGATATCTTAATTAACAATGCCGGAATGGTGCAAGTCACCGATTTTACCCAAATTGAACTGGCGGATTGGGAACGGATTATGGCCGTGAATGTCACCGGGATATTTTTGTATTGCCGGGAGTTTTTTCGCCGTGCGATCGCTCAATCTCATGGCGGTGCGATCGTCAATGTCGCCTCCCTCTCCGGTATTCGCGGTCCCGACAAATTCCCGGGATTCACCAGTTACATTACCAGTAAATACGGAGTAGTTGGCATCACCGATTCCCTCGCAGTAGAAGGTAAACCCCACGGAATTCGCGTGAATAGCGTTTCCCCCGGTGCCGTGGATACAGTTCTTCTCAAACAAGCTGCGCCTTTTTTAAAAACCCACACCACCCCGGATGATGTCGCTCGCACCATCATCTTTTTAGCGGACGATGAGCAAGCAAAATGTCTCACCGGCGCTAACCTTGAAATTTTTAGTAATGCTTAGGAGTTTTCACTATGTCGATGATTTATATCACCCGTCGCGTCACCTTTTGCGCCTCCCATCGTCTCCACAGCGATGCCTTATCCGACGAAGAAAATCGCCGAGTCTTTGGCAAATGCAACAATCCCAATGGTCATGGTCATAACTATGCCTTAAAAGTGACAGTCCGGGGAGAAGTTAATCCGGAAACGGGGATTGTCATGAATTTCTTTGACCTTCAAGATGCCATTGATGCCGCCATTTTGGAGGAGGTGGATCACAAGCATATTAATTTAGATGTCCCCGCTTTCAAAGGCATCAATCCCACCGCTGAAAATATGGTGGTGGTCTTTTGGAATATGCTCGAACCCAAGTTACCCCCGGGGTTGCTCTATGAAATGCAACTCTATGAAACCGACAACGATTGTGTGACTTATCGAGGAACCTAGAGAACTGCTACTGTCCGCCCTGACTAGAGGATTGCTATAGTTTACCCCAGGGACAAGAAACCGGGTTTCTCACCCAAATTTATG
>CAYUEH010000543.1:0-4126 GCA_964442465.1 uncultured Laspinema sp.
ACTCCCTGACAGTTGGTGCGCGATCGCAACTCTCCAGTGCCCGTGATGTGATCCGCATGAATATGGGTTTCCAAGCAATAGCGCAAGGTTAATCCCAACTCTTCCAGCAGTTGCAAATCGCGCTCGACTTGCTCAATCACCGGATCCACTAGGACCGCTTCCTTGGTGGTTTCGTCAGCAATTAAATAAGTATATGTACTGGTTTCGTTGTCATACAGTTGGCGGAATAGCATGGCGGGTTCCTCCTTGGGGTTAATTTCTGCGGTTGACTTGCGGATAGTCTCGCCTCTCCCAGTCTCCGGGTCTCCGGGTCTCCCAGTCTCCGGGTCTCCTGGGAGGCGATCGCCCCAATCCTGGGGCGGCAAATTAAAACAACTTGCTTTTTACCCATCCACTACTATATAGTAATGTAACAAGAAGTTTTTGACAACCAGCCAGCAAGGAGCCACGGGAGTTAGAGTCAGTCCCTGGACTCCCCTCTTTTTAAGTAACAATACTCAGCATAAGACAAAAACGATGGTCAACCTCACACAAAACCCTTCCCAAATCCAAATTCCGCAACCCCAAACCCAAGTTCGCAAAACCATCCATCACCAAATCCTGGCGATCGGGGGCGGATCGGCGGGAATTGCCACCAGTTCCCAACTGTTAGCAAAAAACCCCGCCTTAGATATCGCCATTATCGAACCCTCAGATATCCACTATTATCAACCCGGTTGGACCTTAACCGGAGGCGGAGTTTTTCAGATTGAAGACACCCGCAAACCTCAAAAAGAGGTCATGCCCAAAGGCGTGACTTGGATCAAAGATAAAGCCCTGAAACTCAACCCCGATGGCAATACCGTGATTACTGCCAGCGGGCTTGAAATAGAATATGACTGTTTAATTGTCTGTCCCGGAATTCAAATTGACTGGCATTTAATCAAAGGTCTGAAACAAGCCCTCGGTAAAGAAGGCGTTACCTCCAATTATTCCCCAATTTATGCGCCCTACACTTGGGAAACCATTAAAAATTTCCAAGGCGGCAACGCCCTGTTTACCTTTCCCAATACCCCGATTAAATGCGGAGGAGCGCCCCAAAAAGTCATGTACATGGCCGATGATACCTTTAGAAGTAAATCGGGAGTTCGAGAGCGCTCCAACGTCATGTTCTTGACTCCTTCTACAAAAATGTTTTCCGTCCCCGCTTATTCCAACATTTTAGAAAATGTCGTCAAAGAGCGGGAGATTGAGGTCAAATTTCAGCACAATTTGAAGGAAATTCGCCCAGAAACCCAAGAAGCAATTTTTGATATTCTCGGCGAAAGCGGTCCCGTGGATGAACTTAGCATCAAGTACGATATGATTCACGTTGCCCCCCCGCAAAGCGCCCCTGATTTTATTAAACAAAGCCCTCTGGCCGTGCCGAATAATCCTTATGGTTGGGTGGATGTGGACCGAGATACCCTGCAACATAACCGCTACCCCAATGTCTTTGGAATTGGCGATGCCTCCTCCCTTCCCACCTCTAAAACTGTGGCCGCAGTTCGCAAGCAAGCGCCGGTTTTGGCTGAAAATTTACTGGCATTTTTGGCATCAAAACCGCTCCAAGCTCACTATGATGGCTACACTTGTTGTCCCTTAATTACCGGCTATGATAAAACCGTCATGGCAGAGTTTAATGGGTACAATGGTCATCCGATTTCGAGTTTTCCGCTCAATCCCGCCAAGGAACGTTGGATGATGTGGATCATGAAAAAGCACCTGATGCCTTGGATTTATTGGAATCGGATGTTAAAAGGCTCGCGGTTTGAGGGAGATTACATTAAGTTTATGCAGTGGCATGGAAAATAACCCCTGTTAATTAGCCCAGGCAGACGAAAAATCGTTATTTCTTGTAGGGGCGCAATGCTCGAAGCCCTCTTTTGGGCCTGCACATTGCGCCCCTACCTACACACCTTGACAGGGCTAGTCCGTATAGCCCCACCCTTTCCTTACGGAACGCTACGCCGGATGCGGGTTTCACCTCCCCTAAAAAAAGATTGGCTAAACTACTTGACAATTCCATCGCCATTTAGTTATATTACGATTGTTGCCTGCTGCACTCAAATTTGACCCGCAGCAAAAGGTAACGCACTTATTCCATTTAGAGATATTACGGCTATGACAACAACCGTCTCTTTTCCCAGTGGGAATAGCCTCTGGTCCCGGTTTTGCGACTGGATTACCAGTACCGAAAATCGGCTGTATATTGGCTGGTTTGGAGTGTTAATGGTTCCCACCATTTTCACCGCCGCGATCGTCTTTGTTTTGGCATTTATTGCCGCTCCTCCCGTCGATTTAGATGGGATTCGTGAGCCGGTTTCCGGTTCCTTGCTCTACGGCAATAACATTGTTACGGCCACTATTGTTCCGACTTCTGCGGCGATCGGCTTGCACTTATATCCCCTGTGGTCCGCCGCTTCTTTAGATGAATGGCTGTATAACGGTGGCCCATATCAACTGATTGTCCTGCACTTTTTGATTGGCATTTACGCCTATATGGGTCGGGAGTGGGAACTCAGCTATCGCCTGGGAATGCGTCCCTGGATTCCCGTCGCCTTTTCTGCTCCCGTTGCCGCTGCCACCGCAGTGCTGCTCATTTATCCAATCGGTCAAGGGAGTTTTTCCGATGGGATGATGTTAGGAATTTCTGGAACCTTCAATTTTATGATTGTGTTCCAAGCCGAACATAATATTCTCATGCACCCCTTCCATCAACTCGGTGTGATCGGTGTATTTGGTGGTGCTTTATTTGCCGCTATGCACGGTTCTTTAGTGACTTCTTCTTTGGTTCGCGAAACCAGTGAAAACGAATCGACTAACTTCGGTTATAAGTTCGGCCAAGAACAAGAAACTTACAACATTGTTGCCGCTCACGGCTATTTTGGTCGCCTGATTTTCCAATATGCCTCCTTCAACAATAGCCGCAGCTTGCACTTCTTTTTGGCTGCATGGCCCGTGGTGGGAATTTGGTTTGCCGCTTTAGGCATTTCCACGATGGGTTTTAACCTGAATGGGTTTAACTTTAATCAGTCCATTCTGGACTCCCAAGGTCACGTCATTAATACCTGGGCTGATGTGATTAACCGCGCTAATCTAGGGATTGAGGTGATTCACGAGCGCAATGCTCATAACTTCCCCCTGGATTTAGCTGCGGGTCCCGGGCAGGCGATCGCCTTAACGGCTCCGGTCATTCACGGTTAATCTGATTTTCTGCATCTTGCCTTTAATCCTCATAGCTTCCTAATTACTTTAGCTCCCGAACTTGCCCTGTTCGGGAGCTTTTCTGGGCTTGAGATTGGCGCGACTTGCCGCCTTTTTCTCTGGATTAGAGAGGGTTTAACCTGTCATCAAAATCCCCTGACTCCCGAAACCGATTAGGAGCCTAAAACTTGACAGGTCTCCCGAGTCATGCTCTATAATCAAAGAAGCAACCAATAGGGGTGGGTTCTTTTCCCATTTAGGCCCAGCAACTCCCCCCATCAGTTTAAGGGTTATCACCTAGAATTACCCTCAATCGAAACGCCTGCTGTATTTATTTTCTCATATTGAATTAACTGAACCCGAGGCTAACTATGACTGCAAATCAGACGAATCAACTGCTCGATATTGATGCCCTGACCCTAAAAAATGGGCTAGATGAGCAAAAAATCACCCTGATTGATGTGCGAGAACCCGGGGAATTTGGGGGAGAACATATCAAAGGAGCTACCCTATTACCCCTGTCTCAATTTGACCCCAACTCGCCTAAATTACAGGGGGACAAAGATATCGTTCTTTACTGTCAAAGTGGCAACCGTTCCCGACAAGCGGCGCAAAAACTCTTAGCGGCAGGGGTTCCCGAAGTGATGCAGCTTAAAGGGGGAATTAATGGCTGGAAACAAGCGGGATATCCGGTAGAAGTGAATAAAAATGCCCCAATTTCTATTTTCCGGCAGGTGCAAATTGTGGCCGGGACTCTGGTATTTACGGGAACAGTTCTCGGTTATTTTTTCCCAGGGTTTTTATTTTTAAGTGGGTTTGTGGGAGCCGGTTTAGTCTTTGCTGGGATTAGTAACACCTGTGCAATGGGAATGTTGTTGGCTAAACTTCCTTACAATCAAGT
>CAYUEH010000544.1:0-4122 GCA_964442465.1 uncultured Laspinema sp.
AGCAGCTTGGTCCTCTGCTCGCTCATTGGCTAAATTGACATCTAAGGACCGACGCAGTGCCATCCGGCTTCCAGGAGGCATCGAACGGTTCAACTGCTGCGGGGGGGATGGCGCATAACAGACACCCATTGAGCCAAAAACCCCCTCAGGGTTAACGTCTTCTGGCATTTCCACGGGTACTTGCACCGAAACCAACCCCTCGGGATGCTCCACTCGCACCTCCTCGCTAACGGCAACAAAGGCTGTATATTGACAGAGCAATTGATAGGCGATCGCCGTCTGGGTGACTGCTTCCACCCCAGACTTCCTTTCCCCACTCACCATCTGATTCATCAACGCCTTAATCCGGGCTCGTCCCCACAATTGAGCCACTGCCGGATTTCCCCCGGGCTGAAAATCCACCTCAAACCGTTGCTGATAGCGGACACCTCCTGCTGCGATTCCCGACACCTGCAACGTTCCCGAAACCGCATCGACTTTACGTCCAAATAACACCAGGGGTTGTTCCGCAAACAAATCCGGTGCGATCGCCGGATAAATCACCGGAGACTCCCCCTCACCTTCCCAAGTCACCTGAATATTAGCTAACACCGGATTATTAATTTGTCGGAAGAACCGTTCCACCGTTTCATCCGGCGCTTCATCATGACGAATCACCCGACAAATTCCTCGTCCGAGTTCAGCAATCCGATTGAGTAAAAACCGATTCACCGAACTCCCGGCACCAAAACTATAGAGACGGTTTCCCGGTTTGAGATGGCGCTGCACCTCGGCTAGAATTTGATGTTCATTGCCAATATATCCATCAGTTAACAGCACAATACTCCGCAACCGTCCTGGATCCGTCACCGGGAAATTTAACACCGTTTGAATGCCCGATAACATTTCGGTTCCGCCACCCGCAGTTAACTGATTAATATAGGAAATTGCCCGGGATTGATTTTGGGGGGTATTCGGAAGCGGAACCGGAGAGAGTTGCTGGGTTGTATTGGCAAAATTGATAATACTAAAGGTATCATTCGGGTTCAAACCCAGAATAAACCGATGCATTAGGGCTTGACATTGGCGCAAGGGATGACCCATTTGAGACCCGGACGTATCTATCAAAAAGACAACATCTTTCGGGACAATTTTTTCTGGGGTATATTCTATGGCCGGGATGAGATACAGGGCAAAATGTCCCCCTTGGTCATGCTGTTGAGATAATACCGTCGATTGCGTAGTTTCTGATGCTACTTGATAGCGGAGGATAAAGTCTTTATTGGGAATGGTATCGTTGCCGACCAAACCCACGCGCACCCGTTGTCCATACTGGGCAATATGCAATTGATGAGAGGGCGACTGCACCCCTTGAATGTTCACTCCCGCATCAATTTCCACCGTCATATTGATATCATGCCCGGACCGAGTTCCCGTCGGTAAAATAGGCGCATTTAACCGAGCCGCATCGGGAACTAAATCTGTATCTTGATTTTGAGACATCGGTCCCGGTGCCGACCCTGAACCCATCGCATTTTCCCCAATGGGAGTACCGGGAATGTAGCGCGGACCGACTACCATTGGAAAGACAAATTCATAATTTCCCCCTTCAAATTGCAGACTCGCCGAATAGCGAATAATCACATGAATTTGCTCACCGGGTTGGATATTAGCCAGGGATTGAGTGAAGATATTATCGCGTTCTTGTTCTAGGAGTCCAGCAGTGCGTCCTTGTTGTTTCGCTTGCTGGTAAATTTGTTGCGCTTCTTCTCGTTGTTTAATCTGACCTTTTATCGTGCGGCTGCCTATTTTAATGAACATTTCATCCACCGCTGCCTCGTCCGGCAACGGGAAAATATAGACCGCTTCTAAAGTTGTCGTAAAAGGATTTTCAAAGGTTTGAGTGACTTCCACCCGGGACAGATTTCCGGCAACTTGAGCGCTGACTTCCGTATGCTTGAGGGGAAAGGCAATTTGCGGGGAGTCAGGGGTTTGAACATATAAACCAGCCGGTTGGCGATCGAGCATCTGAGACATAAGATTGGCCTCCATTTCTGTGCTATCTTCACTCTAAGCCCGTTCCCCGGAGAAATCTGCTCAGTTTTGTGCTCAGTTTTGTGCTCAGTCCCTGGTTCATGGGTGCAGGGGGGCCAGAGTTGGTGTTGGCTCGCCAGTATGGTAAACTCAAAAGTATTAAATTTTACCCGGTTCTAGTTTGAGGGCCAAAACTTGTCCGCCTTGGTGATAAAGGAATGAGCGAAAATGCTATAATGACCCTGAAAATCCAAACAAGATTACAGAATAAAATGCTTATTGCATTAAAACCCAAGCATTTTAAGAAAAAATCACCTAATTAGTTGGAGGCTGATTCAATGGTTCAAAAAATTGCCTTATTTAATCACAAAGGGGGAGTAAGCAAGACGACCACAACCTTTAATTTGGGGTGGATGCTGGCCTCAAAGGGTAAGAAAGTCATTATGGTGGATGCAGATCCACAGTGTAATCTGACGGGCATGGCATTAGGGGAAGAAACGGAAGATGATGAAGCGAGAATAGAAGGAATTTATCATACCTATTCTAATATCAAAAAAGGGTTAGCACCGGCTTTTGAATCCCAGCCTAAAGCTATTGAAGCTGTAGACTGTATTCCCATTAAGGGCCAAGAGCGGTTATTTTTACTCCCGGGTCATGTAGGATTTGCTGAATATGAAGCAACTCTAGGGATTGCTCAGGAACTCAGTGGCTCGATTCATGCCCTCAGAAATTTACCCGGTTCTATCAGCGATTTGCTGGATAAAACAGCGGAAAAATTTGAAGCTGATTATATTTTAATTGATATGAGTCCTAGCTTGGGTGCAATCAATCAAAATATTCTGATGACGAGCGACTTTTTCATGGTTCCAACTACCGCTGATTTTTTTTCAGTCATGGCAATTGACTCTTTGGCGAAAGTTTTACCGAAATGGTACGCTTGGGCTACTAGAGCGAATTCGCTTCAAATCTTAAAAGATGCGACCTATCCATTCCCCGATGTTAACCTTAAATTTTTAGGGATTCTTGTGCAGAATTTCCGAATCATTAATGGGAGAGAAACAGGAGCCTTTGAAACCTGGATTCAAAAGATTGAGGAGAATGTTAGCTCTAAATTAGTTCCCATCTTAAAAACCCATAATATGATGTTACCAGAGCAGGAATATTTTAATCAAGAAATTAATGATAATTTTTGTTTAACTAAAATTTCAAATTTTAATAGCTTGATTGCCAAATCTCAAGAGCATCAAGTGCCAGTTTATGAGTTAACCCCTCAGCAATTAGGTCAAACCGGAATAGTGCTAAAAAACAATCAGAAAAAGCAGGAGGATTTTAGAAAAACCTTTTCGGATTTGGCCGATAAAATTATAGGGTTAACTTCTACGGCTTATGCAGTCAGCGCTTGACCAATTTCGGATTAGCATCAGTCGGGTGAGAGACTTGATTGCTCTTCATAACTCGCTCACGGCTCAATCGACGGCTGCTTTAGATTTATCGGATATGTTGCGATCGGCACTTGTATTAGGGGTGAGTGCCTTAGATTACTATGTCCATGAAGTTGTCACTTTGGGAATGCTGGAGATTCAACGAGGTCAACGTTTGGAACCCGCCCCTCCCCCAAACAGTTCTCAATCCTCATTTTCTCGCTTTCAAGTTTCATTAGGGGGTGCCAGACAGGACCGCTTGAAAGTATTAGATATTGCCTCATGGCTAGAAAATGACATTGCACAAACACAAGGACCCGCATTTTTACAACAGTCCTATACTGTGTCAGCGTTGTTACCTGCGATCGCCACGAGTCTTCAAAACCAATTGAATAATACAGCTTGGCTAGAAGATGAAATTCGGGAACGCCTGGGATATCAGAGTTTTCAACACCCGGACAAAATAGCAGATGCCCTTCGATTAATTTCGGATAAAAAACTGTGGGAGGAGGTGGCGAATCAAATGGGGAAACCGCAGAAGGATATTAAACAACAACTCAAGGCGATCGTCGATCGCCGGAACCAAATCGCCCATGAAGCTGACATCGATCCGACTTATGGAATTGGTAGTCGCCGGGATATTGAGGCAGTTTTAGTCACGCAAGCTGTTGATTTTATTGAGGAGATT
>CAYUEH010000545.1:0-4086 GCA_964442465.1 uncultured Laspinema sp.
CTCGTCTGAAGTTCAAACTCTCCTGGCGCGATCGCTGGTATGAGTTTGATATTAAACAAGATAGTGCCTCCGTAGATACTCAGAAAACGACAGCAACAGCATTGCGCGACGGGTTACGCGGGGTGATTTTTGATTTGGATGGGGTGCTGACGGATACGGCAGAATACCATTATTTAGGCTGGAAGCAACTGGCGGATGAGGAGGGAATTCCCTTCGATCGCGAGGCGAATGAAGCGATGCGCGGGTTGGCGCGTCGGGAGTCTCTGTTAACGTTGCTTGGCAGTCGCCAAGTTCCGGAAGCGCAAATGCAGGAGATGATGGACCGCAAAAACCGTTACTATGTTGACTTGGTAGCGGAGATTGGTCCCCAGGATTTGTTACCGGGAGCCCTGGAATTTTTGATGGAACTGCAAGCGGCAGGGCTTAAAGTGGCGATCGGGTCATCGAGCAAAAATGCTCACATGGTGGTGGAACGCTTGGGAATTGGACATTTGGTTCAGGCGATCGCCGATGGACACAGTGTATCACGCTCAAAACCCGCCCCAGATTTGTTCCTCCATGCGGCAGAACTGTTGGGGATTCCTGCGGCAGAGTGTATCGTCTTTGAAGATGCAGACTCCGGGGTAGAAGCGGCGAAAGCAGCAGGAATGTGGGCTGTCGGGTTAGGTCCGGTGGAACGCTTCCAGGATGCGGATTTGGTGCTGCCTTCCTTAGAGTATATCCAGTGGAAGGATTTGCTGGACAAACTCGCACAAACCACCCTGTTGCCTGGAGATTTAGCAGCGATCGGCGATCGGATTGCTGCCGGTTCTCTATAATAGACTTCTTGCAAAATTCTAAAAAGCCCCCCGTGAATAAAATATTTATTCCTCTGGCTTCCCCCTTCTTAAGGGGGACGGGAGGGGGATCTAAGGGGGGTTGGGGGGATCAATCCGGATTTTTGCAAGAGGTCTAATTCTGGTTGCAGTTTTAGGTTAACTCTGGAATTGGGTTAACTTGGTAAAGAAGACACGGCCAAAAAAGCCGTGTCTTTTTATTGTAAAATTTCACTGCTAAACGTGCAAGGGTCAAGGTTGTATGCTGCCACATATTGAGACAGTTCCCATTGTTCAACTCGCTTCAGGCGATCGCCTGTTTATCCAGGTTTATAAATTTATTGGAAATAATCCCGGCAAAAAAGCCTATATTCAGTCCAATTTACATGGCGCAGAAATTGCCGGAAACGCAGTCATTCATCAATTGATAGAGTTTTTGCAGGGGGTAGATGACAGTCAAATTCATGGCGAGATTTGGCTAGTTCCGGTGTGTAATCCTCTGGGAGTTAATCAGCGATCGCAACATTTTTCCAGCGGACGCTATCACAGCTATGATGGCAAAGACTGGAATCGAATCTTTTGGGATTATGAAAAAGCAACCACAGACATCAGTCAATTCGCCGAGTCTCAAATAAATTTATCTCCAGAAGAAATTCAAGACAATTATCGAGAGATAATCCTCAAAAAATTTCATCAACTCCAAAAAGACATCAACGCTGCCAGTGGCGTTCCCTTCGTCGAACAATATCGCTATCAATTACAATCCTTAAGCTTAGATGCCAATTATGTCATTGACTGCCACAGTTCCACCAATCAAGGACTAGATTATCTTTATTGCTTCAATTCCCGAGAAGAAAGCGCCAAAGCCTTTCTGCTTGATTATGCAATTCTGATGAACGAATATGATGGCGATGCCTTCGATGAAGCGGGGATGAAACCTTGGCTGGCATTAGAAAATAGTTTTGCCAAACAGGGAAAACCCATCCAGTTTGATATTGAATCCTGGACTCTTGAACTTGGGACAGGAATGCAAATGAATCCGCAATCCGTCGCCAAAGGAGTGCGCGGTATTCAAAACTATTTGGCGCAAAAAGGGATGTTGGATAGTCCCGAATTTCCCCTGCCAGAAACCGAGTCGCATCCCGTTGTTTTCATTCCTAAAGACCGAATTAGGAAATATTATGCCACCGCCGGGGGAATGATTCAGAAACGCTTACCATTGGGAACCGTAGTTCAAGAAGGCGACTGTCTTTACCAACTCTTGAGTTTTGAAAAAAATGGACAATTCCCCAAAATTATCGATGTGCCTGCCGTCGAACCCGGTTTAATCTTTGATATTTCTACCAATTATTCCGCCAATCAAGGGGATTATGTTTTATCGATTTTTCAGGGAGAACCTGAAAATTTTGTAGAAATTAATCCCAATTTTTGATACACAAGATAGCGTTTATCCTTGAAAATAGGGTACAGCCATATAGACATGAGAAACGCTATATAATGAAATGAAACCCAACATTAGACTTCTTGCAAAATTCTCTTAAGCCCCCCTTCTTAAGGGGGGTTGGGGGGATCTATCCGTTATTTTGCAAGAGGTCTATTATCGCTCATAGGAAATAGGTTTTATCCTATTGGATTTTTCTGTCGCTGAAAAATTACGACTGAAAAATTTGTGCGGCTGTTAAGTGCAATTCCGGGAAAGCTAAGGACTCGAATCTTTCATTATCTCGAAATTGCCTGACTTCATACTCGCCATCGACCATGTAATAAACCGAAATAGTCGGAGATTTAGGATGACCAATAAAGCGCCGACCCCCTAAACCTAGATAGTCCACAACCCAGTATTCGGGGATACCCATTGATTCATAATCTCCGGACT
The DNA here is from genome assembly GCA_964442465.1 of uncultured Laspinema sp. Taxonomy (GTDB): domain Bacteria; phylum Cyanobacteriota; class Cyanobacteriia; order Cyanobacteriales; family Laspinemataceae; genus Laspinema. The sequence continues at coordinate 2,692 of CAYUEH010000545.1, forward strand.
TTATTAGATAATCGTTTTTCCAATTGGTACTCACTACTTCTACCACCAACCGCACCGAACTCCCGAGAGTAATAATAGACTCTTTTTGCCACCGGGGTTCCTTGCTTAATTGCTCTCGATCTAGGACAATCACATCAGGCTGATAACCCGATTCATCCTCCAAGGGTTTCAGCAAGCAATCACCCGGAATAGAGTAAGGTAATTCGTGACGCTCAATTTGCACTCCTAGTTTTAAGCTGATAAAACCCGTAATATTAGAGTGAGCACCCGTTCCTAAAGGCATTTCTACAATAACTCCGTTGTGTAATTCATATTTACAGGCGGCATTTTCTGGATACCAGGCTACAAATTCATCAAACGAGATAGGTTTTGTAAGGGTCTGAATCATGTTTTTTTACTTTTAGGTAATTGAGGGATTGAACTTGAATCCATTGCTGGGGGACAAAATAGGTGATGCTGGAGTCAGCAGCGATCGCCAATTCATCACCAACAACAGCCGATCGCCATTTCTCACAGCCAGCCAGATTCGTTAAACGGACTCCTGTGAGCGAACTCATCAGCCCTCTCAAGGGTCCATAAAGCTCCAGGTTAGGGGTGGATTCATCTTCTCATTTTAGCAGGGTCCAGGAAACGCGGTTTCTAAGAGTACGCGGCATCAACTTGGAGGGACAAGAAACCGGGTTTCTAGCAGCATCTGTGATTCTCCCCGAAGATTGAAGAAAGAAACCCGGTTTCTGGGTTGCTCTGATGGGTTAAAATGGGCGTGCTGTCTCTATCCGTGCGGCAATGAATGAACAACGAGTGCAGGCTTATCTCTCCCTGATTCAACAACTCCTCACCTGTCCCAGTGGGGAGGAACCGCAAATCCTCAACCAATCCCTGGAGTTGGTGGATGAGGGGTTTGTGCAGATGTCTGAACTGGGGGAGGTTTAGGGTGATGAAGTTTTTAGGCAAGATGGCGCAACAGTTGAGGGAATTTTTAGGGCAGGAGGCAGCGCAACCATCCCAAAGCGAGATAACACCCGCAGAATATGAAACCTTCTTACAAGAAGCCCTGCGCTTGACCAGGGAAAGCGGTGCTAATCCCTCCGTTGTTTATCCCTTCCTTGCCAGTCAGCAAGCCAAACTGAATCAGGATTTAATTGCCCTCATCCCCGCCTTTGCCTCAAGCAATAACATTGCTACTCTCTTTAATTTTGCCAATTTAGTGCAGCAATTTCCCCTCGGTCAACGGGCAGTTAATCTGGAAATTGCCATCGCTATCTACACCAAAGCCCTCGATTTTTTTGACCGCCAGAATGATGCAACAACCTGGGCAACCATTCAAAATAACTTGGCAATTGCCTACAGTGACCGCATCCGGGGAGAGCGAGGGGAGAACCTAGAGCGGGCGAT
>CAYUEH010000546.1:0-4085 GCA_964442465.1 uncultured Laspinema sp.
CGGGCAGAACGATTTGCTTTCTTAGGGCGATCGCGCTGCCCGCCTTGATTTATGGGACATATCCTGTTACAGTTTAAAATATACCCGTAGCGGGTTTGAGATAAACGCCTGATCGATATTGTGGCGAGGTCAGGATCAAACAGCGAACACGAATTCCATTCAATTACGCGGATCCCTGTAGGGAAAAGGGTGGGTTACGAGTAATATCTTGTGATTTGAAGTCGGCTTAGATGACAGCCTAAAGTCTTTGATTTAGGTGTTGTGTTGTGGGATGATCCGGGAACTCGCAAACCGTGCGATTGAAAGGGCGTTTGCGGAACTTGCAGCCCGGGTGTTGTTGTCTAAATGGACATCTGAGGTTTAACCCGATCGCATAAACTCGATCGCGATCTTCCCCCCACGATGCAACGTGCAATCGGGATTCATTCCAACAGGCATTTAGGCATCGCCGATAACGGAGCAGTGCTATGAACCAGGACGAACAACGCCGTAAAAAACAGCCTAACCCGCTGGTCCTCGCCGTCATGCTAACAGGTGTCTTACTCCTAGAGGTACATCCCAAAGTCACCTCTAGTGCGAGTGCCGTGAGCAATCCAATGGCGATCGCCGGTCAACTCGTTCGCAACACGCGCAATCTTCTGCGTCAAACGATTGACCCGTACCGTCTTCCCTCTGCAGTGATCCAGGCGGTTGAACAAGACCTTTCCCTCAAACTGGGAATGAGTGCCTCTGAACTCTCGATTACGGAGTACAGTCTCGAATCCCAGCCTCTTGAGTGCCAGGACAACTCGGATACCAGCGTGGATTGTACCGAAACCAGCCTCAAGCAATGGCGGATTGTCGTCTCCGATCGCTGGGTGTATCGCAGCGATCCCCAGGGACAAACCCTGGAACTGGAAACCCCGGATGTGCCGGTGAGCTATCTCCCCGCAGAGGTGGCCAATGCCGTCTTAGAAGCCGCTGCCCGTCGTTCCGGGTTGGACATTGCCGAGTTGAGCATTACCCAGATTCAGGTCCGGGATTGGTCAAATCTCTGCCTAGCGGTAGACGAATCTGGGCAAAAGTGTGATATAGGAACCCCCCCCGGTTGGCAAATTGCGATCGCCGCCGGAAATGAACGCCTGGTGTATCACGTCGATCACCCTGGAGAGGTCCTCTTATTCAATGCCGCCTTATCTTCAATTGTTGAACCCTTAAAGCAGCCCCCTTTGCCCTCGGGTTTAGTAACCCTCGTCAAAGCTGATCTGATCAAAACCCTGGGGATTTCACCGGAGCAATTGCAAGTCGTAGAATATAGCCCCCAAACTTGGAGAGACAGTTGCCTGGGATTGCTCAATTCCCAAGCCGTCTGCGATCGCAACCGGGTCAACGGCTGGCGAATCGTCCTCTCCAATGGCGGCACTCGCTGGGTTTATCGCACCGATGGCACCGGCAAAACCCTCGGATTAGAAACCTCAATTTCCGAACATCGCGACCCTAAAAAATAATCCTTTAAAACCTAATTCACACTGAATCTATAACCTTAACCCTTTAATTATTACCCTGATCTCGGCTACTTTACCCGGCAAAGGGAAACCTCATCCCACCCCGTCCCCCTGGAAATTCACTTTGGAGGTGGGCCTATTTCCCTGAAATTTAAACCCATCTGGATCCGGCGCAATTGTTTCGGATCATCCCTTAGGGAACCCTCGAAAAACCGCTTCCCGGACTCGGAAAAATCTCGTCAAATCGTCCTCATCTCCCGCTCAAAAGGGGGGATTTCATTTTTTTTTGAGTTCCCGGATTAAGCCGCCTTTGCTCTAAGCCGCTTTACCTTTTAAACTAGGGTATTCTACACAGAAAGAAGCGCTTTCCTTCGCATCAAGTCTCGGTGGCTAAATCCGCGAGGAAGCGCTTTTCTTGTCAAGGGAATCGAACTCCAGGAGGATTTTGCCATGTTATTGCCCAAAAACCTGTCGATCGCCACCGGCTATTTACTCTTGGGCCTCACGGGTTTGAGTCTTGCGGGATGTCAAAACTTCCGTTTAGGTTCATCCGGGGATCTCAGGGTTGATCAGCCGTTGCGGTTGATTGCAGAAGCCGATCGCCAAGCCGTCTTCGTGAGTCTGCCGGACCCTCGCCGCAACCCCAATCCAGACTTTTCTGCCGAAGTTCTGGAAATAGACCTGAACGGTAAAAAGCGCCGCATTGAGGCCACCCGTAAGCAAATTGAATATCCAGATTCTGTGACGGGGGAATCCAACCACTTACATCTGTTGGGCTTCAATTGGGCTGGAACCCAACGCTGGATTCCCGATCCCCAGCATCCCTCTCCACAATTCTGGCAGAATCCCCAAGACCCCTCGGTGCTGTTGTTTCAACCTCAATTCAACCTGGGGGGTTTATACCTGCTGAATAAGAACACCCTGGAAGTGCAGGCGATCGGCAATCATCAGGCGCTACAGGAGGCGATCGCCAAAACTAGGGCATTGCCCCCAACGCCCCCGCCCCCCAATTGCCAGGAATCTGAGTGCGAGGCGGGGGTGAAAATTCTCTACTGGGCTTCCGATCCCAATTGGGCCCCCGATGGTCGCAGGATTGCCTTTACCTCGAATCGGGAAACCCTGGGATCATCTTCTGATATGAGTGTTTGGGTTTTGGATGTGGCCACGGGTAAGGTCACTAAAGCCCTAGGTAGCACTGGGGATAAATATCGGATTTTCGGATGGACGGCCCAGGGTCAGATTTTGGCTTGGGAGTATAGCCAATTGCCGAATTCCTTGGTCGCGATCTCCCCCACTACGGGAGATAAGGAAGTTTTATTGCAGGGTGAATATCTCGAATTCCTGGCCCTGAGCGATGATTATCAGATGGTACTCTATGCCAGCCGACCCTCGGGGGAAAACTCCACCAGCAGTTTTGCTAAACTCTACGCCTTTTCAGCGGATACCCGAGAAAGTCAACTCCTGTTTGAAGAAACGCCCATTGAACGGTTGTCTAGTATCCGCCCGGATTTCTCAGAACAAAGCGATCGCGTGGTAGCGGTCCTCAGTGATGTTCAAGGTGGTCACACCCTCTGGGTTTATGATTTGCGGCGACAAATCAGTCAGCGGGTTTCCCTCCCCCAGGGTAAACGCCTGTTTGCCACGGAACGCAAGTTAGAGTGGGCTGGAGACCGCTTGGTTGTTCCCCTGGAAGATGTCCAAACCCAAACATTTAGCACCCTCCTGATGGCGGTTGACTTGTAGGGTCCAGCCTCAGAGTCCGGGGAGAATGTGAAAGATTTTTTCAATCCCCGGTTTTCCGGTCGGAATTAGATTGTTTTGGGGTTGCAGAATTTGATATAATCCGGTTTATCCCTACCCTTACCCAGTTGTTATCAATAACGATGAGCGTTAAGCCTGGATATTTACACAGTTTGCAGACCCGACCTTCCCTGAGCAAAAGGTCAGCCCAATTAGAATCTCCTAAGGAAACCTTTTACTATTTCGCTTATGGTTCTTGTATGTGTCCGGTGGATTTAAAACGATCGCTGGGGGAACCCACCCATCCATACACGATCGGTCCGGCGACCCTCAAAGGCTATCGCCTGCAATTTTCCGGGTATTCAACCTTACGAAATTGCGGCGTCCTCGATGTCATCAAAGACCCAACGGCCTCCGTAGAAGGCGTTCTCTATCAACTCCCTTGGCGACTGTCCGATCTCCTGGATGAACGGGAAAAAGGCTATCATCGCGAGGCGATCGAAATCTCCTTGGGTGGTCAAGTTTACCAAAATGTTCGCACTTATACCGTAGCCCATAAACTCTCGGAAGAACTCCCCCCCAACGACTGGTATTTTCAGGTCGTCTTACGCGGGGCCCTCACCTGCGGACTTCCCGAATCCTACTGCTGGCATCTATTCAACTATATGCATCAGTTGCAAACCCGCCCCAGTCAAAATCCCCGGCTCAAAACGGCCTCAGTTTATACCCCATTACCCGGATCAAAACATCCCTGGGTTGGGGGTGAACTTGCCAAAATTTCTGATCTCAATCCCTCAATATAGCGGTTCGGTGGACTGATGAGGTACTTTTTTGCATCCCCTCTCCCCCCCCTTTCAAAGG
>CAYUEH010000547.1:0-2522 GCA_964442465.1 uncultured Laspinema sp.
TTTGTTTTCATGACAATTTATATCTCCAGATACTTGTTGAAATAGGTGAATTGTGTTAAGAAATACGTCAGTTCTGGGATGGGAACTGTGATTTGGGAGTTAGCTACAATCCGGAACGGGTTAATTTCCGGAGGAGGTGATCTCATTATTATTAAAGTTTTCGATAGAAAAGGTCAAGATTCGCGCTTGGTCCGAGATGGCGTCCCAATCTTGGTCGGCGAGTAGCTTTTTGGGAAATAAATCCCCGGAGAGTCCGACTGCGATCGCCCCAGCTTTGAGAAAATGGATGGCATTCTGGAGATTGACCCCGCCGGTGGGAATTAAGGGAATATGACCGAGGGGGCCATGAAGACTTTGGATATAGTGGGGGCCACCCACTGCGGAGATGGGAAAGACTTTGACGCAATTGGCCCCAGCGTGCCAAGCGGTGACGATTTCCGTGGGAGAAAGGGCCCCGGGGATGATGGGGATTCCAGAAGCAGCAGCGAGTTGAATCAGGGTGGGTTCGGTGTGGGGGGTAAATAGGAATTGAGCACCGGCAGCGATCGCCCGATGCAAATCCACCTGATTTAACAGAGTGCCTGTCCCAATCGTACAGTGGGGTAAATCCGATCGCAGGATATCAATCAGGTCCTCCGGGCGATCGCTATTCCAAGTAATTTCAATCAGGTGAATCCCGCCTCTGGCCACCGCCTGGGCCATTTCATACCCCAATTCAAAGGTCGCCGCACGAATCACGGCGATCGCGCGGTATTGTTGTAACAACTTTAACCAGGACTTTTCAGACATCATCCGTTTATGTTTCTACAATCTTGCCCCATTGGAAGGGTCAGAAGCGTGGATCTCTGAATCATTCTGTCCCTCCACCTGTGATTCTTGCAAGTCAAACGCTCCATCCCCCTGTAAAACTTAACCAAATTGTCACTCCTCATCATGGCATCCGTGGAGGATTGGACATACAGTATTAGAAAAGGGGTTTCTCCCCTGGATTGGGTCCTAATTGCCTAAATTTTCTCCAAAAACCCGACCAGTCTTCCCGCTACTGTAGCAATACCTGCGTTAACCCAGGCTCAAAACCGCCACCTCTACCCTCAGTTTTCCAGATTCCCGCTCAATTAATTCAGAGGGAGGATATGAACCCCTTAAAATTCAGTCTAATATTAAAAAGCCCAGGCATCCCTGACCAGCCTATAATAGCCGGGATATTGCAAGCCCGTAGCCATCCATGAGCTACTGTATCAACCCCTCCTGTCCCAGACCCGCAGACCCCTTAAATGCCAAGAATCGCATTTGTCGCCAATGCGGTTCAGAACTTGTGGTGGCAGGACGCTATCGCATCGTCAAACTCCTGGGGACTGGCGGGTTTGGACAAACCTTTGAAGTAGACGATCGCGGGTTTCCCAAGGTCTTGAAAGTCCTCACGGAACAAAATCCCAAGGCCATTACCTTATTTAAACAAGAAGCAGCGGTTTTACAACACCTCAGACACCCCGGCATTCCCTCAGTGGAACCCGGAGGTTATTTTACCTTTACCCCGCGATATAGCAAAACCCCCGTCCATTGCCTGGTGATGGAAAAAATCCAGGGGGAGAATTTGGAGGACTGGTTAGCCAGTCGTAACCATGAACCCATTACCCAACAACAGGCAGTCGGATGGTTATTACAACTGACAGAAATCTTACATCAAGTTCACAATCAGCAGTATTTTCATCGCGATATTAAACCCGCCAATATTATGCTGCGCGACTCCACGCAAATCAAAGCGTTTGGGACGGAACAATTAACGTTAATTGACTTTGGTTCCGCCCGGGAAGTCAGCGGCACCTATCTGGCGAAAATGGCCGTGGGAAAACAGGGAACGGTGATTTCTTCTAGGGGATATGCACCGCCGGAACAGGAAAATGGTAAACCCGTTCCTCAGTCGGATTTCTTTGGGTTGGGACGGACCTTTGTGCAGTTACTCACGGGCAAACATCCTCTGGATTTTTATGACCCGCTTAATGATGAATTGCGCTGGCGACAGGCGGCCCCTCATATTTCCCCGAAATTAGCCGATTTTATTGATGAATTGATGGCGCGGTTACCGGGAAAACGCCCCCAAACTACCGAGGTGATTTTGCAACGGTTGGCGGAACTGGATTTGATGTTGCATTCTCCGGGAAAATATCGGGGACAGTTCACCCTGTTGGATTCCTCCCATCAACTGCTAGATCAACTCAAAGAGTGGAAAATGCAATTGGTCCTGGGGGGTGGGGTGGTGCTGTTTGGGGTGGTTGCCGTCACTCAGGTGAATGTGTATCGGTTTGGACTTTCTAGCTTAGGGAATGCTGGCGCTGTGCCAGAACAATCCGCCTTGGAGGTGACTCAGGAGGTTTTGCCTGTTTCAGAGAATGGGGGAGAAACTGCTGTCGCCTCGGTGAATTCCCCGGAGAATTCGGCCCCAGTGAAGGCAGATTCAGGGAAAATATCCCCGGTTTCACGGTCCGGCAACCGGCAATTATCCCGAACCATTGCGGTTAATG
>CAYUEH010000547.1:2622-4062 GCA_964442465.1 uncultured Laspinema sp.
TCCCCGGTTTCACGGTCCGGCAACCGGCAATTATCCCGAACCATTGCGGTTAATGATATCAAGTTGTCAAATACGTTAACGGGACATTCCCAAGACGTGCGATCGGTAGCGGTGAGTCCTGATGGACTGGCGATCGCCTCGGGGAGTTTTGATGGCACGATTAAAATTTGGAATTTAGAAACCGGCACTTTAATTCGCACCTTAACCGGACATTCTGATGCCGGAGAAATGGTTTCATCCGTGGCGATCGCCCCCAATGGAACCCTCCTGGTTAGTAGTAGCAATGGGTTCGGGGGAACGATTAAACTTTGGAATCTCGCCACGGGAGAATTATTATCTACCATTCCCGGCACTTCTTTGGGAATTTCTTCCATTGCCATTAGTCCCGATAGTCAACTGTTAGCCAGTGGTTCGGAAGAGGGGAATATTTACCTGTGGAATCTGGACTCCGGGGAAGCCATAGGAACGTTTTCTGGTCATTTAGGAACCGTCTTTTCGGTGGTTTTCAGTCCCGATGGTCAAACCCTAGCCAGTGCTTCTCAGGATGGTTCGATTAAATTATGGTCAGTTGCCAATCAATCCACGGAATCCGGATTAGCACAAACTGAAACTAGGCAACTTTCTGGCCATGTGGGAACTGTATTTTCTGTGGCGTTTAGTCCCAATGGCAAAATGCTGGCATCCGGGAGTGCAGACAATACGATTAAATTATGGGATTTGAGTAAAGGTCAAGAAATTAATTCTTTTTCGGGTCATGCGGGAACCATGTTTTCGGTGGCATTTAGTCCCGATGGCAACACGATTGCGGGAGGCACTTTAACGGGTCGAATTAAACTCTGGAATTTAGACAGTGGAGAATTGGTAGAAACTTTATCCGGACATTCCCGATGGGTTGAATCGATTGTGTTCAGTCCCGATGGGGATAGACTCGCTTCCGGCAGTGGCGATCGCACCATTCGGATTTGGGGAATTCGGTAATCTGCATTGACCATTTCTGTATAGCACCCTTTATGGCAGCCGGACTGATAAAGTAACAAGATTTTCTGTTAAAAATAGACCGGACATCAATGTTGAACAGGCGATGATAACAATCAGACTAGGAGCGATCGTCGCAGCGACGGCCATCATGAAGACCACAGCGGGAGTCATTGGACATTAAAATCTCAGCAGTGCGATCGGACTCACCCCCTTGCAGCGAAGCAGAAGCAAATCCAGAGAATTGCACAGCAACCGTAGAAACCAGCAGACCGAACAGTAAGACCGAGGTGGATAAACGCATGATTGACTTCCGTTTTAGATTGACTTTCTATAACGGAGAATAGCGAGACCTCCAGGGTGGCGTCTGCCACTGTGGTGTCACTTTCAAGAGCGTCTACCCACCCGCAACCCAGGTTCTAGGGGGATAATCTCTCCCCATCGGAAAAGGACTGTGCCATCTGG
>CAYUEH010000548.1:0-4049 GCA_964442465.1 uncultured Laspinema sp.
CTGTTTAGCATAGCGATCGCGCGCCAGTAACATCCCCATAAAATTGGACTGGGTTCCCCCACTGGTGAAGATGCCATCCGCCGCTGCATCATAGCCAAATTCACCACATAACCAGTGGGTTAACTGCTGTTCCAAAACAGTCGCGGCAGGACTTTGGTCCCAGGAATCCATCGATTGATTGGTTGCCGAAATCAACACCTCTGCCGCTAATGCCGGAATCAAGGGAGGACAATGTAAATGTGCGATACAGCGAGGATGGGTGACAACCACAGAATGCGCGATCGCCTTCTCCCCCACCTTCTTAAGAATCTCTTCTAATAACTGCGGATTCTCTGGACATATCTCTGTCCCTGCCAACCCTGCCACCAACTCAATCGGCGTTGCGCCACTATAGGGCTGTTTCTGACTGGCAAACTGGTGAATTACCTCTTCTGCCGCATCCGCGATCGCCTGCCGATACGCCTCGATACTTGCCTCAGAATCCGTCAGAAAACAGCTATCCCAGCGCCGATCCTCCGATGCGATCGCCCCTTTTTGTTCTACCTCTAACATTAGCTTACCTCTGCTAACTGTGCCGATAGTTGCCCTTCTGCTGCCTTCACCGCTGCGGCGAATATCTCACAAACCTGGTCAATTTGCTCGGCAGTGATAATCAAGGGCGGTAAAAAGCGAACTACCGATCCATGACGACCCCCCAATTCCAAAATCAACCCCCGACTCAGACATTCCGATTGGATGCGCCGCGCCAGTAAGGGATGGGCTGGATAACTGCCGCGATCGCAGGCTGTAGCGTCGGTATTCACGATTTCTACCCCCACCATTAAGCCCCGTCCACGCACCTCACCGATACAGCGAGAATCCCCTTGTAACTGCCGCAAATGACCCATCAGGCGATCGCCCAATTCCTGCGCCCGATCCACCAAACCAAAATCCTGAATGTACCGCAGGGTCGCCAATCCTGCCGCCATCGCCATTTGATTGCCTCGGAATGTTCCCGCGTGGGCCCCAGGAGACCATTGATCCAAATCTTTGTGATACAACACCACCGATAACGGTAAACTCCCCCCGATCGCCTTCGATAACAACACCACATCGGGAACAATCCCGGCGTGTTCAAACGCATAGAGTTTCCCCGTCCGACCCCACCCCGTCTGAATTTCATCCACAATCAGGGGGATGCCACGATCGCGGGTAATCCGTCGGATCTCTCTCACCCAGCGATCGGGGGCTGGAATCGCCCCGCCTTCCCCTTGGACCATTTCCAGAATCATCCCGGCAGGGGGTGTAATCCCACTTTCCGGGTCCGTGAGAATATGCTCAATATAATGGCTGCTGAGGCGATGTCCAAACTCACCTCCGATACCAAATGGACAGCGATAATTATAGGGATAGGGGAGAAAATGAACCTCGGGCATTAAATTCGCCACTTGCTCTTTGGGTGCAAGGTTTCCCGTCAAACTTAACGCCCCATGAGTCATCCCATGATAACCGCCGTGAAACGACAGCATACTCCGCCGTCCTGTTGCCGTCTTGACTAGCTTCACTGCTGCTTCGGTGGCGTCAGCCCCCGTCGGTCCACAAAACTGGATGCGGGCATTCCGGGCAAACCCTGCGGGTAAACTGGCAAACAACTCCTCAACAAACTGGTGTTTCACCGGAGTTGTGAGGTCTAAGGTATGCAAGGGGAGACTACTATCGAGAACCTCTCGCATGGCAGCGATCGCTACGGGATGATTATGTCCCAATGCCAGGGTTCCCGCCCCTGCTAAACAGTCCAAATACTGATTGCCATCGGTATCGGTAATAAAGACGCCTTTCGCTTCCCGAATGGCGATGGGAATCCGCCGGGGATAGCTGCGGGCGTTGGATTCTCGGTGTGCCTGCCGGTTTAAATAGTATTGCGATTGATTCCCAGGTAATGTAGTGCGGTAATTAGCCGGTTGGAGTGACGTAACGTTCATTTCCTGGTCATGAGAGCCTTTATTAATGTGATGTACCACGGTTTGACCCCTCTGAGTTGTTGGATAAAATACTTAATGATAATTGAGAGTTATTTTCAATTGTGTTCCAGCATACTACTCTTGACAAAATTTAGCAATAGCTAGGGAAAGTTTTTTTAAAACTTTTTCGAGATTACCCCAAATCCTGATGGTACAAGGGGTTGAGCTAATTTCTTGAATGGCGATCGCCTCCGAACCTGTTCTCATTCATCGGCGATCGCCATTCCCGGGGTTAGCGTCCCTCCCCCCTTACCAATTGAAAGAATACCCTAAACGAATGCTTCTTCCTCTCGCTGCGGCATAGGCGGTATCCGACCCTTGCAATTGAGAAACCACCGGAAAATATTGTGCATTTAATAAATTCTCCACCCCCAAAACGAGACGACCCCGGCCAATATTCAAGCTACTGATTAAATCCAACGTAATGTAACTATCCACTTCTCCAAAACCAAACCCTTCCCCCGTAGGATTCCGAGTTCCGGAATACAACGCTTGGAGGCGGTTGTTCCATCCCGGTAAGGTTTCATTCTCGATATAGGCGGTAATTTTAATTGGAGAAATTCGGAACCCATTCAGGGGAATTTCATAATCTCCATCGTCGTTTGAATCCGCACCGCCTTCGGTCCAAGTGAAGGAAGTTCCTAATCCCCAATTGTCACTCGGTTGAGCATCTAGGGTAAATTCTACCCCATAGACTCGTTCCGGTGCGCGCACGATTTCAAAATCTTGGGTAAAGCTAGACCCGAGATTTGAAGTATTATAAAACCCGGCGAGGGAGGTTTGGATTCGGTCATAATTTCCCCGAATTCCAATTTCATAATTGTTGACAGTTTGGGCTTCTGGATCTAGGGATTCTACCGTAAACCCCGGGGTGGCTCCCCGCAAAACTCGACCCACATCAGCGATGGAAAATCCTTGGGAAAAATTAGCAAAAACACTAATTTCTTCCGTGGGATAAACCACACTTCCCACGTTAAATAAAGTGGCATTATAATCCAGTTCACCCCCCGGGATCCGGTCTCCGGCAAGGGTCGTGTAGTCATTCACATCGACGTTAATCCGTTCGTGACGGACGCCTCCGCGCAAGACAACGCGATCGCTGACGTTCCATTTCAACTGAGCAAATAATCCTAAATTATCTTGCCGTTGAAACGGGGACCAAGTACGGCTACCAATGCGATTATAAGTCAAGCCATTACTGTTCTCAAACGCCACGGGGTCAAAAATAGAAACCGGCTGATTGGTATTTTCCCGAACTAAATCCACACCCCAGAGTAAATTAGCTCGGGATGCATCAACAATCGGGGTATCAACTTGCAGCCTTGCTCCATATTTTTCTGACTCAACGCGGGACTGAAAAATGGTATTGCCTAAACTGGCAAATTCCCGGGCATCGAAGGGAAAGAACCGGGTAAAATAATCCCGATAATAAATCTGGCCCTGGAAACTACTCCCAAAAATATCATCATTCGTATAGTCCAGACTGGTATTCAAATTTGTGGTTTGTTGGGAGTCATCTAAATCCAATCCCTCCAATGCTCGCGCTCTTTGGCGTCCAGGAATTTCATTGACAATTGGATCAGTGGTGTACTCCGTATCTTGCGTATCCCGAAAGTAATTTACGGTAAATTGTAGACGTTGAGAATCGGTAAAGTTGACCCCAACTTTACTTAAGAGGTTAAACGTATTGCTATCCCCAATTCCCCCTTGAGCATTGGGGTCGGGAGGAATGCGATCGCCCCAGGCATCAAACTGAGCTGTTGTCCGACTAAATGAACCATTTAGAGCAAAATCAAAATTTCCGAAACTGCCGGAAAAAGATTGTTGGATATTTTGTCCAAACGTCTCACCTACATTCGTCGGAAAGGCATTAAGATCCACCGTAGTTTCCGCTTGTAGTCCCTCGCCTCTACCGCGCTTCGTAATAATATTAATTACCCCGCCGGTTGCGCCATCGCCATAAATCGCCGTCGGTCCTCGTAGCACTTCCACCCGTTCGATCGCCGAGGGGTCAATGGTTCGTAAATCCCGGGAGGCGTTGCGGTTCGT
>CAYUEH010000549.1:0-1796 GCA_964442465.1 uncultured Laspinema sp.
ATATTTAAGTCTTAATCCCAAAACTCCTTGTTGCTTGTAGTCTTGTTTGGCCCGAGCAATCGACCGTAAGGACATCTTTAGTATGAGGCTGATTTCTGCATAAGACCAACCTTGTAGTCTCAATATAACTGCTTGACCTTTTTCCACTCTTTAATATTATTGGTACTGTCAATGAACTCGGTTAAATCAATTAAATTCGTTGACATACTGTCTAATTGAGCACTAATTTCCATGATTTGTCCCCTCTTTGTACATAAACTTTTATTTTATCCTACCTGGTCCCTGGTGTCAAACTGCTGCAAGACGCGCTATAGTACCCAAGGGATTTGAAGTTGAAATAGAGGAGGCAGAAGGGGAATCAATGACTTTTATTTTTCCATTGCCGGAAGAAAATATTGCACCGGAAATGACAACTAAAATAATTGAAGATTTCAAAGCGGAAAAAGAAGCATTACACCAATTGTCTGCTTGTATTACAGTGGGCTGTAACCTACATATCACGCAATAGGGAGGCGATCGCTTTTCCCACAGGCGATCGCTTTTCCCACACCAACGTCGGAGACGCCCTCAATCGCGTCTCCACAATTCTTCCGTGAAAATCTGTGAAATCTGTGGCTCTTACCCCCCCGACGGCGCATTATTCGTCTGAAACTCTCCATCCTGCCATACCCCTTCCACCCGCGTCCCATTGGCAAAAATAAACACCCCTTTGCCATGTCGAACGTGATTTCTAAACTCCCCTTCATACCGATTGCCATTGGCAAACGTACAGACCCCTCTCCCATTCAATTTTCCCTCGCCCCATTGTCCTTCGCACCGGGTCCCATCACCCATAACGTAAACCCCATTTCCCTGGCGCAGGTTATTTCTAAATTCCCCTTCGTAGCGGTTCCCATTGCCAAAACTACAACTTCCTTTACCGTTTAATTGTCCATTGCGAAACTCCCCTTGGCAGTGCGTGCCATCGGCAAACGCATACACCCCAGTTCCCTGTCTGACATGATTTCTAAACTCGCCTTCGTAGCGATTGCCATTGGCAAAGGTACAAACCCCTTTCCCGTTCAATTGTCCGTTTTCAAACGTACCGGAACATTGGGTGCCATCGGCAAAGGTATAAACCCCACTGCCTTGAATGATGCTATTTTGAAATTCCCCTTCGTAGCGGTTGCCGTTAATAAAATTGCAGGTGCCTCTACCGTTGAGTAAATTGTTGCGAAACGTTCCCGAACATTCGCTACCATCAGCAAACAAAAAAGTACCATTTCCCTGTCTGACACCATTGGTGAGTTGGCCGTCGTAATAGTTTCCACTGGGAAAAATGCAGATGCCGTTAGGATTTTCGCTGCTGGAACCGCCATTATTCTGACAGTAAGTGCGGGTAACGCTGCTGGGAACTTGAGCGATTGTCGGTGCGATCGCAGCCGTCCCACTCACCCCCACCGCAACCATTGCGGCGAGCGCCCATTGGGAACCTGTCCCTTTCCAATCCGTCGTCACTGTTTTTGTCTGGCTAAGAAAAACAAATGGCAACATTTTTCCCAAAAACCTCCGTTTATCCCATTATAAATCAACTCTGATTGGATTGGCCGATGCTCTCCTTAACCCCGATTAAAACACCCCTTTGCAAGTCAACTCTCCGGTTACGCTTTGCTATCTTAATGTCTCCAGTGAATGATGTCAACTATAAATTTATCTAACCCCTATCCACTAGCAATCCTTATACCGATGTCGTCCCGATGTTCGGGTAAAAGGGCGAAAAAACGATAGAATCGCGATCGCATCTCATTATCCTCTCT
>CAYUEH010000549.1:1896-4036 GCA_964442465.1 uncultured Laspinema sp.
TCTCATTATCCTCTCTTGACCACCACTCATGCTGCCATTCTTCCTAATCTTTCCTATCGCCCAAACCACTGCCGTACCCACTCCTGCGCCTGCGATGCCTCCATCACAAGTGTTGCCAGAACCGGAACAGATTCCCAGTTTTGACGATATCCCGGCGATCGATGCTTTACCGCCCAAAGAAGTGCAGGATATTCAAGAGGTGCGCCCTTTACCGGGAGAACTGGATCGAGTGCCGGTTTTTAATAGCAATAGTCCAGAGGTGGTACTGACACCGGGAATTTTGCTGTCTACTTTTCCACCCGAGGGAAAACAAGTACCGGATGCACACTTAAATTTTTCGTTTCAAGGACGATTTGATGTGTTTTCCCATCATATTGCCAGAGCGCGATCGCCGGAAGAAACTCGCACCTTTTATCAAGGGTTGATGGCGTACAATCCCACCGCAGAAACCGTGACGATTGAAGTGTTGCAAGCCGGGAGTTATTTAACCAGTCCCGATGCTTTATTTATTGAGTTACCGGATCGGGTAGAAGATGCGGAAGGAAAGGTGTATTCTGGGCCGGGAAGTCGCGTAATGAATGCGGTTTTGCGGGGAAACAGACAGGAAATGTTTCCGCAGAAATGGGAGATTCCTCCGGGGGGGACGGTGATGTTAATTAATGCGCCGATTCCGGTGGGAACGGTGGTGCCTTCTTCTAATGCGCGATCGACGATGATGCGGTTGTCGAGTAGTGGGGAGGTCTATTTGGCAAATTTAGCGATGCGATCGCCCTTGACGGATGATGGCAAAGAACGCGCACCTACTTTAGCCGAATGGCAGCGATTGTTAGAAAATGGTGGGTTTGCAGGGCCGCGAGATACGCCGCCGACTTCTCTGGATCCGAGCAATATCGATGTGGTGTTCGGGCGCGTGGCGGGGGTGGCGCAGGGGTCGCAGTGGCGATCGCATCTCACTGATGACCCGAATTCGGAAACTCTCACAATTCCGCCTCTGGGTCAAGCGTTTGCCTATGCGTTGAGTACGGTACATCGCATTACTTTGGGAACGGGGCAGATACAAAGTGCGCCAATGCTGGCACGGTATCCCGATACGGCCTATTTCGCTCATGCTAATTATGGGATAGAATACGATTTGAGCTTGCCATTGTACAATTCTAGCGATCGAGCGCAGACGGTGAGGTTAGAGTTTTCGTCACCGTTGAAGGAAGATGAGGATATGGATGCACTGTTATTCTTCAATCCGCGCGATCGGCAAGTGTTCTTTCGCGGGACGATCCGAGTGCGCTATCCCGATGAAAAAGGCGTCACTCAGACGCGCTATCTGCATTTGGTACAGCGACGGGGACAACAGGGAGAACCGTTGTTGACCCTGACTCTACCACCGGGCGATCGGCGTTTGGTTGAGGTGGATTTTCTCTATCCTCCCGATGCGACCCCACCGCAAGTGCTGACGGTGAGAACGGTGGAAAGTCCGAATTAATTGGTGCATTGAAAACGGGCGTAATCGGTGGAGCGATGTAGGTTAACAACCTGTAATTAAAGAGATTAATGAGTTGTCCAGGCTGTGAGGATTAGGCACTCAAGGGCCAATCGGCAGTTTTAACCAGAGATTGATGGGGATATAAACGCCCCACTTCTTTGTGAATGCGGAATTGAATAAATTGCTCCCAATCTCCATTTATATAGGTGCTGCTCCCATTTAACATAGCTTGTACTCCGGCTATCGTCCATCGCATACCAGTTCGTTCGAGGCGATCTTTTACCAAATGGCGACAAGCACCTTCAATCACTCCGCTCGCTATCGGATCACCCTGGGCTAAATAAATATCATAATGAATTCTCTCTTGATTTTTCTGGAAGTAGCCTATTATCTGTTCCAAAGCCTTCATTTTTTGACCTTTAAATCCTCGGGATTTGGCCAGTGATTGCCCGGACTGGATTACTAACGGGGTCTGACCTTTAAGTAGCATCAAAACAGAATATGAAACAAAACTTATGGCATCAAGGCTATCAGATTCACAAAACAGATGAGCAGCCGTCCAAATTCTAGGGGTGACCTGTAATAGCTCAAGTATCTCTACTTGATCTGGGGAGTTGAGATAGAAATTGGACTGGTCCCATAAGGTTGCTTGACCATCCA
>CAYUEH010000550.1:0-4030 GCA_964442465.1 uncultured Laspinema sp.
TCGATGCGATGGAAGTAGGCGATCGCCGCACTCAAGTTCGGTCCGTACTTGCGGCAAATTTGCTTGAGTTGACCAATCCGTTGTTCCACCTCCGCCAAGCGGTCGGGGTCGGCTTCTAAACAGGAACTGTAGCTACTCATCTGCCGTCCTGCTTCGATCGCCAAGGCTAAGGCATCATTGACCATATCTAAAACCCCTTGCAGTTCCGGGTCATAAGCCACCATATCCTGGAGGGTTTGTTCCACTTCTCCGAGGAGGTCCGCTGCTGCTAAGGACCCATCATTTTGTTGATAAAGGGCTTGATAGACGCGATCGCTTTGTTCCTGGAGTTCCACCACATGGGACAGGCGCTGCCGTTCCTGTTCCAGTTGCTCTAATTCGTCCGCCTCGTTGAGATTGGCTTCCGAGAGTTCTTTGACTTGATAATCCAGTAAATCAATGCGTTGTAAGCGCTGTTGTTCCGATTGCCGACTATCTTCTAACCCTTGTCGGGCGGCATTCGCTTCCCCATAGCGCGTCACCACCCCTTGGCGGACTGCCAGGACCTCGGGACCGGCAAAGGCATCCAGCCAATCGCGCTGACGTGCCGGTTGTCCCAGTTGGACCGTTTGACCTTGGGCGGTGATTTCCACCAGGCGATCGCGCAGTTGTTCCATGAGTTGCCGATTGACTAGCACCCCATTTAACCGCGATCGGCTCCGCATGGCCCCTCCTTTGCCGAATACCAGTTCCCGACTCACGACTAAAAGAGTGCCGTCTAAGAGTTCAATTTCTTGGTCTCGGACATAAGCCGCCACCGGGGGTTCCAGTTCAAACGTCGCCTCAATCAGCGATCGCCCGGTTCCCGTGCGGATGGCTCGGCCCGTACATTTGCCCCCCAATACTGCATCCAGGGCATCCAGAATAATCGATTTTCCCGCCCCCGTTTCCCCGGTTAGGACATTCAGACCCCTACCAAAGTCCAGATCTAAGCAGTCAATTAAGGCAAAATTTTCTATCCGCAGGGACAGCAACATAGCAATTCTTATCCTTGTGGAACGATAGAGGGGAAAAGCCCTGGCTGCTTGCGCAAGGTCAGGGATCCGGTCAATTTCCAGGATGTTGAGTACAATAGAAATGTCCTTTGATTGTTGGCTTGATGACAATCTTACCGCGAAAAATATTTAATACTGATGATACAGGCTCAGTGCGAGAGCTGTTGGTTACATTGATTTCACTCCGACACTTTAAAAAAATTCAATAGTTTTCTTTATGGAATCCGGTAGTCCGTCTGCCCGGTCTTCTGAACCCGTTCCCCAAAATACTTTATCCAATTTATTCGGTGGGGCGATCGCCTTACTGACTCTCTTGATCCCTCTCCTGGCGATCGGGACTTTTTCCGCCAATCGAGTCCCGAACCTGCCGTCCCCCCCACCCTATCCCCTCAGCGGGGTGAGGAGGTGATCCTAGCGCCTTAATATCCCCAGAACCAGCTTTCCGCCAAAACCCGCACCCTTCAGGGTGCGGGTTTTGGCCGCGAACCGATGGTGTGTGGGTTCAAGGTTTCTGGTACGATAGCTGACGGACTCTCCTGGGGTGTTCAAGCCCGATCGCCAATCTGAGCGACGGCATTGAACCCCCTGGGCTGACCCCAATTCAACCCTGCTGAATCGACAAGATTCGGATAGGACAACGACCCTCGCCATCCAAGGAGTTATTGTGGATTTAACGAAGATTCCAGCCCAACCGAAACCTGGTCTGATTAACGTCTTAATTGAAATCGCAGGCGGAAGCAAGAATAAGTACGAATTTGATAAAGAGTTAGGCGCTTTGGCCCTCGATCGCGTCCTGTATGCCTCGGTGCAGTATCCCTTCGATTATGGCTTCATCCCCAATACCCTAGCTGAGGATGGAGACCCTCTCGATGGCATGGTGATTATGGATGAACCGACTTTTCCCGGTTGTGTGATTGCCGCCCGTCCCGTCGGGTTTTTAGAAATGATTGATGGGGGGGACCCGGATGAAAAAATTCTCTGCGTTCCGGACAAAGACCCCCGCTATGCTCATGTTAAGTCCCTGAAAGATATCGCC
Source organism: uncultured Laspinema sp. (assembly GCA_964442465.1). Lineage (GTDB taxonomy): Bacteria > Cyanobacteriota > Cyanobacteriia > Cyanobacteriales > Laspinemataceae > Laspinema. The sequence goes on from CAYUEH010000550.1 coordinate 2,071, forward strand.
CCTCACCGCTTAGAGGAAATTGCTGAATTTTTCAGAACCTACAAAAATCTGGAAAAGAAGAAAACCGAAATTCTCGGCTGGCATGATGTAGAGAAGGTGATGCCTCTGGTTGAGAAGTGCGTTAAAGCCGGTCAAAAAGGCTAAGTTCCAACCCGATAACCGGCGGGGGTTAAAACCCCCGCCTAATAGAATCAAGTCGGTTAAAACCGACTGAAAGCGTGATGTTTTTAGAGGAAATCGTTAAAGTTGCAACCCGATGTAGGGATGCTTCATGTAGGGGCGCTTCGGGAAGCGCCCGATCGACTAATACCAATGCTACTGCCCTCCCTAAAATGGCGATGTAGGGGCGCTTCGGGAAGCGCCCGATCGCCAGGATATTGATCCCCCTAATGATGTTACCCCTCCCATTCATCCCGTTGGACCCCCCGCCGATTGTGTGGAACCCGATCGCTTGCGCCACCCCGAACTTTCTGGGTTTTCCGGTCCTGATGTTCTAACATTGAGGCAGAAAGTCCCTAACCTCCTTAGAAACGACCCTGGATCATGCAGCGAACTCTTCTCTTAGCAAAAATCCATAACTGCACGCTCACTGATGCTAATTTGAATTATGTGGGAAGCATTAGTATTGATCAAACCTTAATGGAGGCAGCCGGTATCTTGCCTTACGAGCAGGTGCAGGTTGTCAACAAATCCAACGGGGAACGGTTAATCACCTATGCGATTGAGGCCCCTGGAAAGTCTGGGGCGATCGAACTCAATGGGGCCGCAGCCCGTCTGGGTGCACCGGGCGATCGCCTGATTATTATGACCTATGGACAATTCACCCCGGAAGAAGTTACAACATATTCGCCTCGGGTTGTTCTGGTTGATGAGCAAAACCGGCTGTTGGAAGTTCGACGGTATGAAGAATTGCATACCTTTAGCCTCGTTTAGGCGGAATTATCCTCAACCCCCACCTTTGCTGATTACCCTAAACCCTCGCGTTTTTATTACCCTCAGTACCTAGCCCACCGCCTTGCGATCGGATAGTCTCTATGGAAACCAGCCTGGACTCTGCGTTTTTTGTCTACTTCTGGGGAGTGCGCGGCAGCGTTGCTACCCCCGGAAAAGAAACCGTGCACTACGGTGGCAATACCTCCTGTGTGGAAATGCGCGTCGGTGGTAAACGCCTGATTTTCGATGGCGGGACCGGCTTGCGTCTCCTCGGCACCAGTTTAATGCCCCAGATGCCCGTGGAGGCCCATCTGTTTTTTTCCCACTCTCACTGGGACCACATTCAAGGCTTCCCCTTCTTCGTCCCCGCCTTTATCCCCGGCAATCTCTTTCATGTTTACGGTGCCGTTGCCCCCAATGGTGCAACCATGAAACAGCGCCTCTCGGACCAAATGCTGCATCCCAACTTTCCCATTCCGCTTCAAGGCATGAGGTCTGAGTTGAAATTTTACGACTTACACCCCGGGGATGTCGTCACCATTGATGATATCACCATTGAAACCGCCCACCTGAATCATCCTAGCGAAGCCCTCGGCTATCGCGTCACCTGGCAAGGACACACCGCAGTTTACTGTACGGATACCGAACATTATCCCGATCGCCTTGATGAAAATGTCCTCTCTCTCGCCCGGAATGCCGATATCTTCATCTACGACGCCACCTACACCGATGAAGAATACAATCACCCCATTACCCCTAAAATAGGCTGGGGCCACTCCACCTGGCAAGAAGGCATCAAAGTCGCCAAAGCTGCTGGAGTTAAGCATTTAGTCATCTTTCATCACGACCCCTCTCATAATGATGAGTTTCTAGCGGATGTAGAATCTCAAATCCAAGCCGAATTCCCCGATGCCTTCCTAGCCAGAGAAGGCATGAAGTTAAATCTAATCTAAAGTCACCAGTCCATCACAATTCCCCAGTTCGTAGTAACGACTTCAGTCGTTCTCTTCTCATGTTCGTAGTAACG
>CAYUEH010000551.1:0-4000 GCA_964442465.1 uncultured Laspinema sp.
GTTTATTGAGAAAAATTCAGCGCCGAAAAAAACCCGCGATCGCACTCAATACTAACCCGCACTGAGCAGACTCCATCCCATTTCTACCCACTCCCTGTTCCATCGGGGTTGGACCGGGGACCAAAGCATTGTAAATTAGAAGACATTCAGAGCTTCCCTTCAATCGTCAGCGACTTAATAAGCGAAAGTTAAACTCTATGTCCGGAGTCATTCAAATCGGCAATGCCACCATCCCACCGGGAGAACAAAGGCGCTTAGAATTGCCGGTTGCCCGACTGCCGACGCAAACGATGCTCGGATTGCCGGTTACGGTGATCAATGGCACAAAACCGGGGCCTCGACTCTGGTTGAGTGCAGCCATTCACGGTGATGAAATTAATGGGGTGGAAATTATTCGGCAAGTGCTGCATCAAATTTCCCCGCGTCAACTCTGTGGCAGCATTATTGCAGTCCCGATTGTGAATGTGTTCGGGTTTATCGAACAGTCGCGCTATTTACCCGATCGCCGAGACTTAAACCGCTCTTTTCCCGGTTCAGCGCGGGGTTCCTTAGCCTCGCGGTTGGCGCATCTGTTCATGAAAGAAGTGGTGATGCGATCGACTCATGGCATTGATTTACATACCGCTTCCCATCATCGAATTAATCTACCTCAAATTCGGGCCAATCTGGGCGATCGCGAAACCTATCGTTGTGCTCAGGCATTTGGCGCACCCCTGATGATTCATGCCACAACTCGGGATGGTTCCTTGCGACAAGCGGCGACTCAGTTGGGAATTCCGGTTCTGCTCTATGAAAGTGGAGAAGCGCTTAGATTTGATGAAAAGGGGATCTCGGTGGGGACAAGGGGAATCCTGCAAGTCATGGCCATGTTGGGGATGATCTCGGCTGTTACACCCTCCCCATTCCCCCCTTCTTTAGAGGTCAAAAAAACCCAATGGGTGCGATCGCCCTCTAGCGGAATTCTGCACTTAGAAGTAGGACTCGGCCAATCTATCTCCAAAAAACAACGCTTAGGCATTATCTGTGATGCTTTCGGAGACCAGACGATGAAAGTTTATGCCCCCTTTGATGGGGTGATCATCGGTCATACCCAAAATCCATTGGTTAACCAAGGGGATGCGATTTTGAACCTGGCTGCCATTGAACCTTAATCCGTTATCCTGTTCCGGGTCGAGTCATCACGGCTGATCTCCAAACTCCCCCATCCGGTTTAAAGCATGGAAGCATTTGCTCCCCTAGCCGTTTCATCCCATTCTGACTAATTGTAACGATTTATTTACAAAACTTTATCTTTTTTATAACAATAATTGACAGTCCTCAAAAAATATCCGGTAAAATTAAGTAAAGTTTGTGAAAATCAACTTAAATTAACAACCGGATAGAATATTGAGTACGCCTTTTTGGATGCTAACTATGAAAATCCAAACGGGAGATTGTTTAATTTCCAGGGATGGCCGCTACTATCGGGTCATTGATTGTTGTGGCGAGTTTATCTCTTTGATGCCAATTCAGGGCTACACGGTGTTTACCTGCCGTCAAAGTTACTTGGAATCCTCGTTTGGCTTCGTCGAGACGCAACAACAAGTTGCGTGAAACCAGAGGGCCTCTGCCCTCTGTAGTTCCGATATTGGGCTGTCATCCTCATTGCCTTGCCAGGAAAAGCATTCACGAGGAGGAAAGCCCGTTAGGCCGGACCCACTGCTGTGACTGCCGCTTCTAGGGCGATCGCCACATGAGTCCAATGAGTTCCGCCCTGGCAAAACACCACATAAGGCTCCCGCAATGGACCATCGGCAGACAACTCCGAGGTACTGCCATCAATAAAACTCCCTCCCGCCATCACCAACTGACTCTCATACCCGGGCATCGGTGCAGGCACCGGATCCAAATAAGACCCAATCGGGGAATACTTCTGAATCGCACGGCAAAAGGCAATCAGTTTTTCCGGTGAACCCAACTGAATCCCCTGAATCACATCCCGCCTCGGTGCAGTAGGGGCGGGGTTGACTGGATATCCTAGGCGATCGAACACATAAGCGGTTAAATGATTGCCCTTCATCGCCTCTCCCACCATTTGCGGGGCGAGAAACAACCCCTGAAACAACAACCGATTGCGATCGAACGTCGCCCCGCCACTACTGCCAATTCCTGGTGCAGTCAGCCGACAGGTGGCTGCTTCGACTAAATCTGCGCGCCCTGCTACATAGCCCCCACCCTCAACAATTGTGCCGCCCGGATTTTTAATCAAGGAACCAGCAATTAAATCTGCCCCCACCGCCGGGGGTTCGCGATCTTCGATAAATTCGCCGTAGCAGTTATCCACAAAACAAATCGTCTCGGGATTTTGCTCCTTGACGAGATGAATAATTTTTTCAATATCCGCAATGGACAGACTGGGACGCCAGGAGTAGCCACAAGAGCGCTGGATCGACACCAAACGGGTCTTGTTCGTGACGGCACTTTGGAGTGCCACCCAATCGATTTCCCCGGTGGGGGTTAATTCCAATTGGCGATAACTCACCCCAAATTCCATCAGGGAGCCTTGACCCGTGCCGCGTAATCCAATCACTTCCTCTAAGGTATCGTAGGGAGCACCGGCAACGGCCAACATTTCATCTCCGGGACGCAATACCCCAAAGAGGGCACAAGCGATCGCATGAGTTCCAGAAACAAATTGCACCCGCACTGTCGCCGCTTCGGCACCCATCACCTCCGCAAAAATTTGATCCAGGGTTTGACGCCCTAAATCATCATGACCATATCCCGTCACCCCCGCAAAATGGTGAACCCCGACCCGGTGACGGCGATAAGCCCCGAGGACCCGCTCTAGGTTTTGCTTGACCTGAGCATCAATTTGACAAAACAGAGGGAACAGTGCCGTTTCTGCTTCTTGCAGCCATTGAGAGCGATCCATCAAAACCTCGTATGAAATGTTACAGTAAGTTAAGGGAAAAAATTGCCCTGATGTAAAATAATCTCAGCCAATCGAGGGTTTTGCCTGCCTTGGGCGTTCTGACAGACTCTTACCGGGAGTCGAGGCGATCGCGCTGTAGGGCAAAAAGACTAGACCTCACGCTTAATCGGCGATGGTGCCATTGCAACATCCCACAGCAGATTTTGGCAGAAAAATTTGTAATAAGGTCACAATAAGGTCACAGATGACGATTGTCAGTTCAACACAAGAAACACAAGAAACAATAGAGCAAGATCTGTCCCGGATGCCGCCTGACTGGCCGGTGATCATCTTCATGATCGCAGTTCATGCTCTCGCCCTGTTCGCATTCCTGCCGAGTACCTTTAGTTGGGCGGCAGTGGGGTTAGCGGTCTTATTCCACTGGGTCACTGGGGGTCTGGGAATTACCCTGGGATTTCATCGGTTAGTCACTCACCGGAGTTTTACCGCACCCAAGTGGTTAGAGTATTTTCTGGTCTTTTGCGGCACCCTAAGCTGTCAAGGGAGTCCGATCGATTGGGTTGGACTGCATCGTGCACATCATCTCCACTCCGATAATACTGCTGATCCCCATGACTCTAATCAAGGGTTTTGGTGGAGCCACATGGGATGGTTGTTCTATCATTCTCCCGCTGAGGCCGAAATCCCTCGCTTAACAAAAGATATTGCAGACGATCCGTTTTATCAGTTTTGCGACAAGTTTTTACTGCCGATTCAAATTGCCTTAGGGATTAGTTTCTACTTTTTAGGAGAAGCCATTTCCCCGGGACTCGGCTGGTCCTTTGTGGTTTGGGGAATTTTTGTTCGCCTGGTGGTGGTGTTTCACTGCACCTGGTTTGTGAATAGCGCCACTCATAAGTTTGGTTATCGCACCTACGACAGTGAAGATCGCTCCACGAACTGCTGGTGGGTTGCTTTAGTGACTTATGGCGAAGGGTGGCACAACAATCACCATGCCTATCAATATTCTGCTCGACATGGAATGCAGTGGTGGGAAATTGATTTTACTTGGATGACAATTCAAATTTTACAAGCCCTTGGCCTTGC
>CAYUEH010000552.1:0-2105 GCA_964442465.1 uncultured Laspinema sp.
TCATCTTGGTGATTGTAGGCTTCAAATCGGGGCATTTCTGAGAGGGCGCAATCCAGTTTGAGGATGCTTTCATTATTGTTAACAATGCGGCGATCCACTCGTTCCCGTAAGTTGGGGTCACGGGAATCAATATCCCCCGGATTGACTAATTCTAAAAAGATTCGTTTGGCATCAATATTAGAAATTACCCCTTCTTTGGCGCGGTATTCTTGACCTCCGTCAACCCGGACACCGACGGCGCGATTATTATCAACTAAAATGCGTTCAACACCGCGATCGCACAAAATTTCACCCCCAAGACTGGTGACTCGATTCACTAACGCTTGGGTGAGTGCGCCAGTCCCGCCTCGGGGTCTTGCCATCCCAGGATTGTGCCGCATTGCCATCATAATTGCACCCACAGACATCCCTTTTTGTGAAGGCGGAATACTCATTTCTGCGGCGAGTCGCGCTAAAGGTGCTTTGACGACTTCGGTATCAAACCATTCCTCTAACATATCTTGAGGACTACTGAGCATGGTTCGGACAAAATCGAGGATTTTATCTGGGGTTCCCAGTAAGGAGAGGAGGTCTTTAATTTTATCGAAATTATAATTGCCGGTGATATCGATAATCGATTTGGGCGGGGCGTTAAATATGGGGGCGATCGCATTCAAAACTCGTTGCCAATATTCGACAAATTCTCCATATTTCTGGGCGTCGCGCTCACTGTAACGGGCAATTTCCCGACAGGTTTGGTCGACGGATTGATGTCCGAGGAAATATTTGCCATCGGGTTGGGGACAAAATAGGACCGGATCGCAATATAGATAGTCTAATCCGTATTTTTTCAGTTCTAATTCTTCCACCACGGGCCCGAGATGGATAAATTCATGGTCGATCGCACAAAGGTTAAATTTAAACCCTGGTGCTTCTTCCGGTAAAGATTCTTCTGTGGTTGCTGCACCCCCAGGAACCGAGCGTTTTTCTAATAGTAAAACATTTTTACCCGCTTTTAAAAGATAAGCCGCACAAACCAAGCCGTTATGACCGGCGCCAATTATAATTACATCGTACTGGGACATAAAAAAACTCCTGTAAAATTCCCTCGGTATGCTGTGAATTTTACAAAACTTAATTCTCTAGTGGATTCTACCTCCAGAAAGAGATTATGCCAGGGGTAGGGCTGATTTTTAGTCCCTGTGTCCGACAAAAAATGAGTCAATCGATGGATTGTTGCTGAAATTTATGCTATATTAAGTTCTGATTTAAGATTGAAGGCGATGGAGCTCGCCATAACCGCCAATTCAGCGATCCCAATGGGGGCTGAACGGCTGATGGCTCCTACCTGTCCGGGCTGAATGCCGGGAGGTAGGGCGATCGCATCAATCCACTCCTGGACCAGCCATCCACACCTGTTCAGGAGCATGACGAATGTTAATCAGTACAATTTGGATCCTCGGGATGGGCTTTTTTGCCGGTCAATTCGCCCGTCGCCTCGGTGCACCCCCACTCATTGGCATGATTTTAGTGGGAGTCATCCTCGGTCCCGAAGTCGGAAATCGCCTAGAACCGGGAATTCTGGCTGCTGCCGATGATTTAAGAACCGTGGCGGTGATGATTATCCTGATGAAAGCGGGACTGGGACTCGATCGCGAAAAGTTGGCGGAACAAGGAACCGTGGCCCTGCGCTTAGGCATTTTACCCGCTATCCTGGAAGCTGGGGCGATCGCTATTGCTTCGGTGTTTCTCTTCCAGTTTGACCTATTAACTGGATTACTCCTTGGATGCATTATTGCTGCCGAATCTCCCGCCGTGATTGTCCCGGGAATGTTGCGTCTCAAACGCTTGGGTTGGGGCGTCAAAAAAGGCATTCCCGATGCTATTTTAACCGGGTCTGCCCTCTCCGATGTTGTCCTCTTACTCGGGTTTAGTTTACTGTTGAATTTCCTTCAACAAGGGGAACTAGAGCGAATTATTTTGCCCGGGGGATTCTCGTTAAATCCACTTTTATTACTTCCCCTGCAAGCCATTATCCAGGTCGTTTTAGGCATTCTGGCCGGTTATTTAGCCGCCCAATTATTAGTCTCCCTCCTGGAACGACAAAGCTGGAGTAAAAATCCCGT
>CAYUEH010000552.1:2205-3993 GCA_964442465.1 uncultured Laspinema sp.
AATTCTGCAAAAGCAACGGTGCAGGCGGCCTTGGGTGCGTTACCGTTAGCTTATGGCATTGAAGGGGGTGAAATTATTTTAGCCATTGCGGCCTTGTCAATTTTAGTAACCGCTCCTTTGGGGGCTTGGGCCATTCCAACTTTTGCTCCGAAATTGCTACAAAAAGGAGAAGTAGACCCAACGAAAGTGACCGTTGATGCTCGGACTCTGTTGTTGGCAGCGGTGGATTGTTCCCCTCGGGCAATGGAAGTTTTAAAACAAACGGCAGATTTAGCTCGGCGGAGTCATGGAGAGGCGATTGTTTTGTATGTAGTCACGGAAGACGACCCGGAGGAAATTCAAGGGATTCAGGAGATGATTCAGGGAGTTTTAGCAGATATTCGCCATCGGTTTATCACTGAAAAAGGTGCAGTGGTGGAGACAATTTTGGCTCGGTCTCAAGCGGAGCCGGTCACGGCGATTGTCATTGGAAAAAGCCCTAATCCAGCGGAAGAAGGGGCAGAATTTGGGTCGGTTTCTCAAGGGGTTTTAGCGGGGAGTCGCGTTCCTGTTTTGGTCGTTTAAACCCGAGAGATTGCCGGGAAAACTGCTCAAAACTAGAGCAATTTTTTCGGAAATATTCCCCTTTAAAACGGGATAGAGCGATTCTCAGGAGGGAGTTTTAGAAGTCAGAAAACGGTCAGAAGTCCGGGCCATGTCCACCCAACTTCTGACCCGATGGGAACCTTGGAAAACCTTTCCCGTAAAAAAATCCCCAAAAAGCTTGACCTGTTTTCTGAAGAGTGGTATAAGAAAAAAGGGCTTTCAGAATCCTCTGAACTTCCCAGTCTTAAACGCAACTTAAACAAGTAAGGAATACACAAGTGGAAAGCTCTGGTAGTAGTTGTATTGCAACGATTACTCAGGCAGACTCGATGGCTGACGAGCCTTTAGACGAACCTCGACCGTTTCCCCACAACCGGGCGGTTTAGTCAGTGAAATGACCTAGGGTGACTCCATCTGGGAGTTGTCAGAGTTCATCTCGTGACCCCCGGGGAAGAGGGCGGTCATGTTAGGAATGGAGATGAACCATGAATCACCGAACGCTTGACGATTTAAACGAAGGGTGAAGGTTAGACTAACCAACAGTTAGCCTAACCCAATCCCCAATGCAAATTTAAAGTCCCTGTTGCTGATTTCGGTTAGTGTTTTGGGTCGCGATCGCCTATGGAAATAAACCGTGGGTCAATCGCGAACTGGATGCGCTGGGGACTATCATGCATGGGAATTCTGCACCAGCGATCGCAACAAACCTAGAGATTCTGTTGACTGATTTCGGCTGCATTAGACTCTATAGATTGGGGAAAAACCGCCCAACCACACTCGGAAAGATAGAACCGATTAGAGAGTGGAGCATGAACGATAATAATACTGAATTGCCATCGGTCCAGCCGAGAACCCGAGACGCATTGCGCCAACTCGTGCGATCGCAATTGCAAGCCTTACTCGAACAACATAACCTACCGGGAGCAAAAGCCTTACTGGTTCCAGTCCAACCCGCAGATATCGCCGAGGCGATTGAAGGATTACCGCAAACCATGCAAGCGATCGCCTTTCGGTTGTTATCTAAAGAAGAGGCGATCGAGGTTTATGAATATCTGGACTCTAGTATTCAATATGCATTAATCGAAGAATTTAAACGCCAAGATGTTCTGGATATTGTCGATAAAATGTCCCCAGATGACCGGGCCCGGTTATTTGATGAATTGCCAGCCAAAGTGGTCAAGCGCATCCTCGAACAACTCAGTC
>CAYUEH010000553.1:0-3991 GCA_964442465.1 uncultured Laspinema sp.
GCAGTACGGGAAAATCATGACCCTGGAAATGGGCAAAACCCTCGCTTCGGCGATCGCCGAGGCGGAAAAAAGTGCCTTGGGTTGTCGGTATTATGCCGAGAATGCCGCCCAATTCCTGGCTGATGTTCCCGGACAAACCGATGCCAGTACCAGCTTTGTGCGCTACCAACCCCTCGGCCCCGTGTTAGCGGTAATGCCCTGGAATTTTCCCTTTTGGCAAGTATTTCGGTTTGCGGCCCCGGCCCTGATGGCGGGGAATGTGGGTCTACTCAAACACGCCTCCAATGTGCCGCAATGCGCCCTTGCGATTGAGGAGATTTTTATGGCAGCGGGATTTCCCGAGGGGGTGTTCCAAACTTTGTTAATAGGTGCTGACAAAGTAGGGAACGTGATCGCTGATGATCGCGTCCAGGCTGCGGCTTTGACCGGATCCGAGTTTGCCGGTTCCAGTTTAGCGGAAAAAGCCGGGAAATATATCAAGAAAACTGTCCTAGAATTAGGAGGGAGTGATCCGTTTATTGTAATGAAGAGCGCGGATCTAGAAGTTGCCGCAGCAACGGCGACGAAAGCGCGGATGATTAATAATGGGCAGTCTTGTATCGCAGCCAAACGTTTCATTGTCGAAGAAGCGATCGCTGACGAGTTTGAGCAACGCTTGATTGAGCATTTCAAGGCTTTGCGGGTGGGAGATCCAATGGATCCGGCAACGGATATCGGACCTCTAGCCACCCGATCAATCCTAGAGGAATTACACCAACAAGTTTTAGCTTGCGTGGAAAGTGGAGCCAAAGCGGCGATCGGGGGCATTCCTTTAATTGATCGTCCGGGAAACTTCTATCCGCCGACGCTAATCACCGATATTCCCCTCGGGATACCGGCAGAACGGGAAGAATTTTTTGGCCCCGTGGCCCTATTATTTCGAGTTGCTAATATTGACGAAGCGATCGCCCGGGCGAATGATATTCCCTTTGGTTTGGGTGCTTCGGCTTGGACGAACGAACCCCAAGAGTGCGATCGCTTGATCGAAGAACTCGAAGCCGGTGCCGTCTTTATTAATGGCTTAGTCAAATCCGACCCGCGCCTGCCCTTTGGGGGCATTAAAAGGTCCGGATATGGCCGTGAATTAAGCATTCAAGGCATTCACGAATTCGTGAATATCAAAAGCGTTTGGGTCAAATAGACCCCAACATTACCCTGACCGATTGTCATGGGTTCCTAACTTACCGAACCCCTCGGCAATCCCCGCAGGTTCTCACGTTTCCCACCGTCATCAACCCAGCATTTCTCTGAGGTAACACAAAATTATGGGTGAACTTAACACCGCCGAATTATTAGTTCATTGTCTGGAAAATGAAGGCGTCCAATACGTTTTCGGACTTCCTGGAGAAGAAAACCTCGCCGTTTTAAAAGCACTGAGTAACTCTTCTATTCAATTTATTACCACCCGTCACGAACAAGGCGCAGCATTCATGGCTGATGTTTACGGACGGTTGACCGGAAAAGCCGGAGTCTGCCTCTCCACCTTGGGTCCCGGTGCCACTAACCTGATTACAGGGGTCGCCGATGCCAACTTAGATGGTGCTCCCCTCGTCGCCATTACCGGACAAGTGGGGACGGACCGGATGCATATTGAATCCCATCAATATTTAGACTTGGTGGCAATGTTTGAACCCGTCACCAAATGGAATGCCCAAATTGTCCGTCCCAGCATCACTCCAGAAATTGTGCGCAAAGCCTTTAAACGCGCCCAAACGGAAAAACCTGGGGCGGTTCACATCGATTTACCGGAAAATATTGCCGCCATGCCGGTTGTCGGTGAACCCTTGAGAAAAGATAAGCAAGAAAAAAGCTATGCTTCTTATCAAGGATTAAATGAAGCAGCAGCAGCGATTTCTCGGGCGAATAATCCCCTGATTTTAGTCGGAAATGGAGCGATTCGCGCTCATGCCGGGTCTGTGTTAACGGAATTTGCCACTCGTCTGCATATTCCGGTGACCAATACCTTTATGGGGAAAGGGGTGATTCCTTATACTCATCCCCTCGCCTTATGGACAACGGGATTACAACAGCGGGATTATATTACCTGTGCGTTTGAAAAAACAGATCTGGTGATTGCCGTGGGCTATGATTTGATTGAATATTCCCCGAAAAAATGGAATCCAGAGGGGAAAATTCCCATCATTCATATTAATGCCACTCCGGCGGAAATTGATAGCAGTTATATCCCGATTGTGGAAGTGGTGGGGGATATTTCTGACTCGTTGATGGAAATTTTGCATCGCGCCGATCGCCAGAGTAAACCCACTCCTCACGCCTGCGAACTTCGCAGTGATATTCGTGCCGATTATGAGCAGTATGCTACGGATGATGGATTTCCTATCAAACCACAAAAACTGATTTATGATTTGCGCCAGGTGATGGGACCGGATGATATTGTCATCTCTGATGTGGGCGCGCATAAGATGTGGATTGCCCGTCACTACCATTGCGATCGGCCCAATACCTGTTTGATTTCCAATGGATTTGCCGCAATGGGAATTGCTATTCCTGGTGCATTAGCGGCTAAATTAGTCTATCCCGATCGCAAAGTGGTTGCCGCCACCGGCGATGGCGGATTCATGATGAACTGCCAAGAATTAGAAACCGCCCTGCGCGTCGGCACCGCCTTTGTAACCATTATCTTTAATGATGGCGGATATGGACTAATCGAGTGGAAACAACAGAACCACTATGGCGAATCTGCCTTCATCAAATTCACCAATCCCGACTTTGTGAAATTTGCAGAAAGTATGGGATTAAAAGGCTATCGCATCGAATCCGCAGCGGATTTAATTCCCACCCTGAAAGAAGCCCTGGAACAGGATGTGCCAGCGGTGATTGACTGTCCCGTTGACTATAGCGAAAATATCCGCTTTAGTCAAAAATCCGGCGGATTAAACTGCATCATGTAAATCACCAGGAGTTAGGCATTAAGGAATAGACCTCTTGCTAACTTCTAAAAAGCCCCCCTTTTTAAGGGGGGTTGGGGGGATCTTTCCAGTATTTGGGAAGCGGTTTAATGAGGCAAAACGCGGTATAATTAAACCCTCATTCTTAATCCCTAACTCATGAAGATTGCGACTTGGAACGTTAACTCGATTAGAACTCGATTAGAACAGGTAACCGACTGGTTACAGACCAACCCCGTTGAGGTATTGTGCTTGCAGGAAACAAAGGTAGTCGATGCGGATTTTCCGCGATCGCCTTTAGAAGCCTTAGGCTATCACCTTTATATCTCCGGCCAAAAATCCTACAACGGGGTTGCTTTATTCAGTAAAATTCCCCTCACCGATGTCAGCATCGGTTTCGCCCCCATCCTCGGTCCAGAAGTCGCCGAATTAGACGAACAAAAGCGCGTCATTACTGGAGTTTACGGAGATATTCGCATCCTCAATCTCTATGTCCCGAATGGTTCATCCGTGGGCAGCGATAAATATAGTTATAAACTAACCTGGCTCAAAACCCTCCAAGATTATCTAAAAATAATCCTTGACGAAACCGATAAATTATGTATTTGTGGTGATTTTAATATTGCCTTAGAAGCGATAGATATTCATCGGAAAACCACCCCCAATGATATCATGGCCTCCCCCGCAGAACGGGCCGCCTTAACGGAGATTTTAGAACTGGGATTAACCGATGCCTTCCGCCTCTTTAATCAAGAACCGGGACAGTTTAGCTGGTGGGATTATCGCGCCGGTGCCTTCGCCCGAAATCGCGGCTGGCGCATCGACCATCATTATGTTACACCAAAGCTGAAAGAACGGGCGATCGGTTGTACTATTGACCCCGAACCCAGGAAGTTACCCAAACCCAGTGACCACACCCCAGTTATTTTAGAGTTAGGGTAAATTTAGGCTGTTCGGGTTGGCAATCACCACCGGACTACAAGGGTTTAAAATCATTACGACTTCAGTCGTTCTTAATGTTCGTAGTAACGACTTCAGTCGTT
>CAYUEH010000554.1:0-3988 GCA_964442465.1 uncultured Laspinema sp.
CCGGCGCGTTCGGCGAGTTGGGCGCTGATACAATCATAAATCCCCGGAACGACGAGCATTCCGGGGCGTTGGAGGAGTTGGCGGAGATTGTGAGTTGAGTTCATGGTTCGGCAGCCGATCGCAAGCAACATGAACCCTATTTTAAACGCTGAGTGCCTCCGATAAATAATCCGCTGCCGCCTCCACGATCGCGATCGCATTTTCATAGACCATCCGCGTCGGTCCGAGAACCCCCACACTCCCCACCGGCACCGTCCCGCGATGATAGGGGGCGGAAACCAGAGTACAGGTTCTAATCGGTTCCAGGGGATTTTCTGCCCCAATTCGCACTTGCACTCGCCGACCGGACCCCTCCGGTGCAGGGGGTTCAAAAATCAACGGCAGGAGTTGGTCCTGTTCTTCTTCCAGCAGTTGAATCAGAGTCTGGACTTGAGCCAATTCACAAAATTCCGGTTGTCGCAACACTTCCGAAACCCCACTAATCAAAATTTGAGTTTTGCCCGGGGTTTGAGCACGGACGGCTAAATCCTGTAACCAATGACTCAAAACTTCCGCATACTGCTCAAATTCTCGTCCTAATTCACTCCAATCTAGGGCGGATAATTGGGCGAGGGTTTGTCCGCGTAGATGGTTGTTGAGGAAATTGGAGAGGATTTGCAACTCGCGATCGACGATTTCCTCATCTGCCAGGGAGTCATCTGGGGATTCGGGAAGTTCCATGACAGCAGATTGGGTTTGATAGTTATCAATCACCACCACAATCATAATTTTGCGAGGTTCGATCTGGATTAACTGCAAATGCCTCAGACAAGCGGTGTGAGTCTGAGGCATTGTAATTAAGGCGATATATCCGCTGAGGGCCGCCAAGATTTGAGAAGCCCCTCTGAGCACCGCTTCAAAGGCCCAATTTTCTAACTTCAGGCGATCGCTCAGGGCCTGTTCTACTTGTCGCGAGATGCCATCATCCGGTTTAATCAGCTTATCCACATAAATGCGATAACCGGAATCTGAAGGAATTCGTCCGGCAGAAGTATGGGGTTGATAGAGTAATCCAGCTTTTTCTAACCACCCCATTGCATTGCGAATGGTGGCGGGACTGACGCTTAAATTATATTCATCCACTAAGGTTTTAGAGCCTACAGGTTCGGCAGTGGCGATATAGTGCCGGACAGTCGCCCATAAAACATATTGTTGTCGTTCGTTAAGGTTCATTTGCACAAATATGGGAGCCAAAGCCAAATGTAATCGGTTTTAAAAACTGAGCGGTTATCAATTGAAAAGGGACTTGTGGAAATCAGCAAGAGCGAGAACTGCGCCCATTGTTGGGTTCCGTCAGAGGAATCCGGACTAGGTAGAATATAGCGACGTTTATCCTGAAATTCTGCTGCTGTCGTTACAGGTTGGGAGAAGGTTCACGCTATTTTTGGACGGATTTCCATCGGATTTAGATTCTATTTTAGTTTAAAAAGGTGCGGGATGGGGGTTAGGGACCCTGGAATAGGCGGGTCCCGCAGGGGGAGGGTGGTGGTTGGTATCGGGGGGTAGTTGGCCGATCCCGGAAGGTTCAAGTGCGATCGCCCCAGGGAAGGGGCCGAGACTGCACCGGAGGGCCTCGCGGGATTAAGGCAGTTCTACCGAAGTGGGTTTAGCAATGTGAGGCAGACCCCAGCCGAGTTTTTCTCGGAGAACATGGAAAAATTCCGGGGGATTCACCCGGATAAATTTAGCCGAGTAGGGCGATCGCTGAACTCGCACCTGGTCCTCGGGGAGTACATAGCACCCGGCATTCCCATCCACCACCATCACCAAGCGATTGGTATTCGCTGGAAAAATCGTCACAGGTTCAGTATTGGCAAACACCAAAGCCCGAGACGCGAGAGAATGGGGACAAATCGGGACCAGTTGTAACACCGGGACATCCGGCGTGATCACCGGACCCCCAGCCGAGAGACCATAAGCCGTGGAACCCGTGGGGGTAGAAATAATCACCCCATCTGCCGCAATATCTACCGGCGCATGGCGTCCCACTTCAATTTCAAAGTGACACATACAGGTGAGGGGTTCCCGGTGTAAGACCATTTCATTCAGGCAAAGCGCCTCCCAGACGACCGTATCATCTCGGATCGCCTGCACCGTGACCATCGTCCGTTCTTCGATTTGATAGTTCCCCGCTAACACCTGTTCCATTGCTTCGGGAAGTTGGTTGAGATAGGTTTCCGTCAGAAACCCCATGTGGCCCGTATTGACCGTTAACAAGGGAATGCCGCAGCTTGCCACCTGCCGAAATGCCGACAGCACAGTGCCATCGCCTCCCAACACCACCGCGAAAGACATTTCAGGGTTAAATCCAGGAGGGGTGAGCTGTTCAACCGTGGTATGACAGACGGGCTTATCTAGGTCAGAATAGCCTAGAATGCCGCCCATGCCGGTGGCGAGAGCAACTTCCCAACCCAATCCAATCAGCTTGTCTCTCCATTCTTCGGCAGCACGACAAGCTATGGGTTTAACATCGTTGTAAATAATGCCAGCTTTGGGCACCGCGCTCAAGTCCTGCTAGTGGGTTATTGATTGCCAGAGTTAGGGATGGAATCACATTCTTGGTGAGTCACCGCGAATGCACGGGGCGGATGAATGGCATCAGAGATGCCAAATAGCCCTGTGAAACTAGAGTCTGAACAAAGCTATGCCATTTGTCAAGAGCCTTCAGGCGATCTTCCTCCCCAGGCTAGTTCCTTTGACGGGGCTAACCCCACAGGAGGGGTTAAAATGGGACTCGGCGTTTGGACTGCTTCTTGGTTTTGCTCTGTGCGTAATCTAATTCTTTCAACTTCTTTAAAATTCGGCTGAAATACTCTTTCAGGTAGCATTCTACGGTGGTCGTGTCCTTGGGGTCCAATCCAAAAACCGGATACACCTCATCCATATTGGCGGTTAGGGGTTTCTCCGAGGCGAGCACTTCAGCAAATGCCAAGCGATCGGCTACATTCCACCCCCATTGGAAAAATCGGACCACCCGGCGAAATCCCCGCAGGACACCCAACGGCATTCGCGTCACCTTGGCTTTTTCCCCCGAGAGTCGTTCGCACAGGTCGATAATTTCCTGGGGAGTCCAGGGACGAGTCCCCACCACGGGAAAAACACCCTTGGAGGTTTCAGGGACCGACAATGCCCGCACCGCAAATTTAGCAATGTCCTGGGTATCCATATAGGCAATGGGCGCAGTCTGGTTAGTCACCCACACCGCCTGATTGTCCAAAACGGGGATGGCGTATTGAGAAATCAACCCTTGCATGAAGCCCGCTAATTGCAGGATGGTGTAATCTAATCCCGATTCAGCTAAATAGACTTCTGTGCAGCGTTTGATTTCCATTAAGGGGACTTCTGGATACTGGTCCGCTTCCAGAATAGAAAAGAAGATATACCGTTCGACCCCGGCTTTTTTGGCCGCTTGAATGAGCGCCACCTTACCTTCCCAGTCCACTTGTTTGATGCTCAAAGAATCTGTTGGCCGATTCGTCGCTGCATCAATAATCGCCGTCACCCCTTCTAGGGCAACGGGCAAGGTTTCTGGATCGCATAAGTCTGCGCGGACCAACTCAGCGCCCCATTCTTTTAAAAAGGCCGCTCTTTTGAAACTGCGTACTAAACAACGTACCTGGTATCCCTCGTCTAAGGCGCGACGGGCAACCTGTCTGCCTAGGGTACCAGTGGCACCGACAACCAATAAGCTCATCCAGGATTGTTTGACGAAATTTTAACTTTTATGAAATTTTATCAGAGATTCCTGAGATTTCTTAGGGAAATTCGTTACAAATCTGAACAATTTTGACCCATTGCGCTAAAAAACTTAAAGAATCGAGGGCAATCTGGTCCCTACCCCCTTAAAAATGGAGCCATCTCCTGTTCCCTTTCTTTTCTAAGGGGCGAGGACCTAGGACGCCGGTACAGTATTAGATCACCTAGGACAAGAAACCCGGGTTCTTAACCG
>CAYUEH010000555.1:0-3987 GCA_964442465.1 uncultured Laspinema sp.
GAGTGCGATCGCCCCTGTACGGATGCTGAACCTTCCTAAACCGATTAAACTAAAGACAATCCCTGTCTTATCCCAAATCCGGTTGTCTCAAGTCTCTGGATTAGCCCGCGCAGGCGGGCTTTGTTAGTGTAGCCCCACCCTTTAGGGTGCGGGTTTTAACTCAGTTTCAAGATTATTTTTCCCAATTATCATGAATTATGAATACATTTTTTGCCTTCATCGTTCCCATCATTTTTGGCATTCTCGGTTATACCGTTAGCGCCGTTAAAGTCATTAATGAAGGAAACGAAGCCTTAGTCGAACGCTTAGGCCGATTTAATCGCAAATTAAGTCCCGGTCCTAATTTAGTGTTTCCCTATGTCGAAAGTATCGTAGTAGAAGATACCACGCGGGAACAGGTTTTAGATGTCCCCCCGCAAAATGCCATTACCAAAGATAACGTTGCCATTAAATTAGATGCCGTTGTCTATTGGAAAATTATGGATTTACAAAAGGCTTATTATGAAATCAATAACATTAATTTAGCGATTAAAAACCTAGTTTTAACAACCCTGCGTTCCACCATTGGTCACATGGAATTGGAGGAAACTTTTTACTCAACCGAGGAAATTAATCGCCGGGTGTTGAAAAGTTTAGATGAGGCAACCTTTAGCTGGGGAATTAAAGTTTTGCGCGTTGAAGTCCAAGACCTTGACCCGCCGAAAACGGTTTTAGAATCAATGGAACTGCAACGAGCTTCTGAGATTCGCAAACGGGCCACAATTGTTGATGCTGAGGCTACGGCAGAGTCAGTCCAACTGATTTTACAGTTGCTGCAACCGCAGATGACGACCACCGAAGTGATGAAATATTTGCTGGCTAAACGGTATGTCGATGCCAATGAAAAATTGAGTGAAAGTTCTAACTCTAAGGTGATTTTTATGGACCCGAAGGCGTTAAATGATGCCTTGTCGGACCTGATTTATATGCCCGAAATTTCCCAGCATTTAGATAAGTTAGAAAATCCACCGCCTCCCGGGGGAAATCCTCCCCCCAGTCCGCCGGGAAATGGCTCGAATCCGACTTAGGTTTTGGGTCGATAAATGGCATCAGCAACCCGACAAACGTCGTGCATTTCTGCCACATCATGGATGCGGAGGATGTCGGTACTGCCGGTGGCGATCGCAGCACAACAAGCGGCAGCAGTTCCCCAGACTCGTTGTTTGGGGTCCGGTTGGTTAACCAAATGCCCGATAAAACTTTTACGCGAAGGGCCGACTAACAGGGGACAGCCTAATTTCTGAAACTGGGAAAGGTTTCTAATCAGGTCCAGATTTTGCTCAAAGGTTTTTGCAAACCCAATCCCCGGATCGAGAATAATCTGATGACGTTGAATTCCGGCAGCGATCGCCTTCTGAATTTGAACGGTGAAAAATTCCGTAATGTCGCCGATTAAGTCCTGATAATCGGTGAGTTTTTGCATGGTTTCGGGAGTGCCTCGACTATGCATGAGAACGAAGGGGACGCCTAATGCGGCGACTACGGAGAACATTTCGGGGTCCCCGGTGCCCCCGGTGACATCGTTGACGATATCGGCCCCTGCTTCTATGGCAGCTTTTGCGACAGGCGATCGCGAGGTATCGATGGAAAGGGGACAGGTGGCGAATGTGGGGTCTTTTCTGAGCGATCGCACCACGGGAATCACCCGATTCAATTCTTCTGCCAAGGAGACTTCCAAGGCCCCGGGGCGGGTAGACTGGCCCCCAATATCGAGGATATCGGCACCGGCATTAATTAACGTTTTGGCATGAGTTACTGCCGTTTCTAGGGTGTTAAAGTCGCCCCCATCACTAAAACTATCGGGGGTGACATTGAGGACCGCCATTAAATAGGTGCGCTGACCCCATACAAACGGGCGATCGCGAATCGTCAGTGGCAAGGGTTGATGATTCATCCGGGATTAAGGACTTTTGAGACAGGACTTAAGCGATCTTTAAAATTAAACCCTAAATGTAGAGGCGATTCGCGAATCGCCTCTACATTTAGGGGAAATTCTCCAAATCTGCGTAAGTCCTGTTGAGAGTGAGGGGTTGGCGAGTGATTGACGATGAACGGGGGATAACGCCTGAAGGCGTTACTACGAACTAAGGGAACTCCAAAAAATAAAATCTCCAAAACGTTTGTTCGTAGTGACGGATCAACGGAGTAGCCCCGTCAGTGTAGGGGCGCAAGCATTGCGCCCCTGGGGCGCAATGCTTGCGCCCCTACACATACCTTCCTTTCAACTGAAGATAACGACTGAAGTCGTTACTACAAACGAAGAGAACGATTGATACCCAATTTGGTTTTTAAAATTTCTCTTTAGCCCGCGCAGGCGGGCTTTGTCCGCAAGTGTCCCACCCTTCCAGGGTGCGGGTTTCTTTCCTAAACAGTCCAGGGCGCACCGCAGAGCGCCCCTTCTGCTTGATTCTGAGATTGGATTCCAGTTCGGAACTGAACCCTTATCCCTTCAACCTAAGCGCGATAATTGACAATTTTGCCCCAGCTATCCGGGGTGAGGCTGGCTCCACCGACCAAAACCCCATCAATTTCTGGCTTTGCCATCAATTCATCGATATTGTCCGGTTTCACCGATCCGCCATACTGAATTGTCACATCTTTATTGTCCAATTTCGAGCGAATCAACCCGATGACGCGGTTTGCTTCGTCGGATTCACAGGTTTCCCCAGTCCCGATCGCCCAAATCGGTTCGTAGGCAATCACCAACTTCGTTTGGTCGATCCCCACTAGGTCTTTTTCCAATTGACCTAAAATGTGAGATTCCGTCTCGTTAGCGGCGCGTTGTTCCTTGGTTTCCCCCACACAGAGGATGGGAATCAATCCATATTTCTGGGCTGCTTTCAGGCGCTGGTTCACCGTTTCATCGGTTTCCCCAAAATATTGACGGCGCTCGCTATGGCCGATAATGACATAGCGCACCCCAATTTCCGTCAGCATTGGGCCAGAAATTTCTCCCGTATAGGCCCCTACTTCTTCCCAGTGAATATTTTGAGCACCGAGGCGAATGCGACTCCCGTGCAAATTCTTGGACAGGGCGCTCAAAGCAGTGAATGGCACGCACAGAACCACTTCCCGATTCTCCGGGGCGTCCTCTACGGTGGGTTTGAACCCCTCTAAAAACTCCAGGGCTTCTGCCTGGGTTTTGTACATTTTCCAATTACCGGCCAGAATGATTTTTCGCACGGTTAACTCAGTCAGATACAGAATTCGACAAAATACTGACTATGAGTGTAAAGCGAATTGGGATCGTTTCACGCCAATCTTGCTGAAAAGTCGCAAAAAGTCTGCATGGGGCTTGGGGCTTTTTAGGGCCTTCGGGGTGACTCCCGACTCAGGGTCTGGAGTTTTGGGTTGCTAATCTTTGATGATTCATTATGAATTTTAATGAAGAGAGCGCTGCAGTGGTCACTACAAAAAACTGGGATAACCGCTCAAGGTATCCCTGGGAAGTAGGAAAACTCATAGAGGCATCCTCCCAGGTTCTTCCCCGTTTGTAGTAACGACTTCAGTCGTTCTCCCCTCTTCAAAGTAGAATGGGCATAACCCAACCTCAACCCAACTTTCAGAGGAAGCGAGGGGTCTGAAGTCCTGATTCAACTAGATCAAAGGCTATAAAAATTGTTAGGGTTCGGGAACCATTTTGGTGTCGATTGTAGCCCAAACAGCCATTTTAAATCTAAAATTAAGTAACTCTCCTACCACCCTAAAGGGGATAGCGGTTTTCAATATGGTTCAAGCTACTATTTCATATACCTTATGCTTTATCAAACAAGAAGCGCGTCAACTGGTCAAACAAGGCATCCTCAGCCGTCAACAGCCGATTTATACCCTTTGCAAGTACATTCCTGCTCGCGAATGGGGAAATATCGAGCTAGAGTTAGAACGCAATGACTTTTTGCTGCGCGATCGCATCTGTGATTTGTTAGGTCGAGAAGATTGGTGCGACGA
>CAYUEH010000556.1:0-3974 GCA_964442465.1 uncultured Laspinema sp.
CAAATCAAGGCAGAAAGTGAAAATCCGGGTCCGAAGTCGCCGGGTCAAGGAAAGGCAAAACCGACACCCAAAGCGGCGAATTCGCCACCGGCTAATCCGCCCAAGTTGATGTATAATTTAGATAGTTTGTTAGACAAAGTGGAGTCAGAAGCGAAGGCACCGAAAGTCCAGCCTTCGGTGAAGGTTAAGCCGATCGCCTTGGAGTCAACTTCTCCGAGAGTGGGTGGACATTTAGACCAGTTATTTGGGGATGTCAAGCAGGAGTTTGAGGCGCGAGAACAGGCGGAACAACTCAAACGAGAACAAGAACGCCAGGAAGAGGCGAAAAAGCTGGAACGTCTCAAGCAGAAACAGCGTGAACAGTTAGCCAAACGGGCCCAGGAATGGTTGAAAAAGCTAGACCCCTATTCCGATGAAGGGTTTTGGTTCGGACAATTTGCGGAACATTATTCCTCGAAGTTGGAGGCAGCGATCGCCTATTTAGAGGCAACCCCATCCCAAAAACGGGGAGAGGGATAGCAGCATTTTCCCGGCAGATGGAGGGAATTCCCACGCTAGATATAGAGTCAAAAGCGGGGGATTTCTCTAAATCTGGAAAAGAAGGCCCGATCGCCGGCAACCATTCGCGGCCAACCCCAACAGCCTGAACCGATTGATGGCAACTCTTCCTTGAGAAATAAATTAGTGCAAGCTATCCCAATATGCAACCGCTCGCATTAGCATAGAGGGGTGAGCAACTTGAACGACCCGATCACATCCTTATCTGAAGGCCATTGGTTTAAGCTAATCTGCGGTGCCAGTTTTCAACACTTGCAGTTTGTGCGAAATATTACCTTGGCCTATTGCCTAGCTGGTGCGGACTGTATTGATGTTGCCGCCGATCCAGCGGTGATTGCTGCTGCCAACGAGGCGATCGAAAAGGCTGTCACCCTCGGACAAGAGGCTCAACAACGAGGCAGTCGCCATCCTTTCGCGAACAGGGGAGTGCCTCGGCCATTACTGATGGTCAGCTTAAATGATGGGGAAGACCCACATTTTAGAAAAGCAGAATTTAATCCCGAAAACTGTCCTGCGGATTGTCCTCGACCTTGCGAAAGTATTTGTCCAGCGCAGGCGATCGCCTTTCCCCAATCAGCCTTCACCCTTGCACCCAAACCCGGTAATTCATCCTTTAAGACCACTCCAAATTCACCGGAGTTTCAGCAGAAGGCTGGGGTCATAGAAGACCGTTGCTATGGATGCGGACGATGCCTACCCGTTTGTCCCATTGGACAAATTGTCACCCGTTCGTATGTCTCGACACCGACAGCGATCGCCCCATCGGTGTTATCTAAAGGCGTCAACGCTGTAGAAATTCATACGCAAGTGGGTCGAATCGAGGATTTTAAACGCCTGTGGAGTGCAGTCGCCCCCTCAGTCAACCAGCTTAAGGTTGTTGCCATTAGCTGTCCCGACGGGGAAAACCTAATTGATTACCTCTGGTCCATTTATCAAACCATCTCTCCGGTCCCCTGTGCCCTGATCTGGCAAACCGATGGACGTCCGATGAGTGGAGATATTGGCATCGGGACCACTCGCGCTGCCATCAAATTAGGCCAAAAAGTTTTAGCTGCGGGTTTACCGGGATTTGTCCAACTCGCCGGGGGCACGAATCAGCATACGGTTTCCAAACTCAAATCAATGGGATTGTTGCGCCAGGGTCGCGGCAACTCTGTAGATCATCAGGCCGACTCCTATCTTTCCGGAGTGGCCTACGGCAGCTATGCTCGTGTCCTCTTATCCCCCATTTTAGAACGGGTCGAACAACAGCAGGGAGAGACGTTCTCCGGGAGTTACGCCCTAGAAGACTGCCCGGATTTACTGGGGGAAGCCGTAAGTTTAGCGGATTCCCTTGTTTCTCAAATCAAATGTGGCTTACAATTACAGAATAATACAAATAATACAATGCCATGATCAACCACCCTTAAT
This sequence comes from uncultured Laspinema sp., assembly GCA_964442465.1. Classification (GTDB taxonomy): domain Bacteria; phylum Cyanobacteriota; class Cyanobacteriia; order Cyanobacteriales; family Laspinemataceae; genus Laspinema. The sequence continues at coordinate 1,969 of CAYUEH010000556.1, forward strand.
AGATGTCCAACGTTTGACTCCTCCATTTTCTGTTTTTACTTTTTTGTCCTGCTCAGTTATCGACGCCAGAATTTATGGTTAATTCCCAGGGAAATCAACCGATTGACAACCCGATCCAACCCCAAGCGCAGAGTGGAGTGGAAAACGTCGATCTCGGAAGAACGCAGATTACTGACGATCTCAGCCAGTTGCTGGAAATTCTGCCCGAAACCATTCGCGAACACTTAACCAACCACTCATCCCTGAGTAACTTAATTGAAGTGGTCATGGATTTGGGACGGCTTCCGGAAGCGCGTTTTCCCCATAAAGCCGAATATATCAGCGATATCCCCGTTTCTCGTTCTGACCTCAAATATGCGATCGAGCGAGTCGGTCACTTTAGCGGAGATAATCGCGCCGGGATTGAACAAACCCTGCACCGGATCAGCGCTATTCGCAATCGCACTGGGGAAATTATCGGCTTAACTTGCCGGGTGGGACGGTCTGTCTTCGGCACAATTCACATGATCCGCGATTTAGTCGAAAGCGGACAATCGATTTTAATGTTAGGCCGTCCGGGGGTCGGGAAAACTACGGCATTGCGCGAAATTGCCCGGGTGTTGGCGGATGAACTGCACAAACGGGTGGTGATTATCGATACCTCCAACGAAATTGCTGGGGATGGGGATATTCCGCATCCGGCGATCGGGCGGGCGCGACGAATGCAAGTGGCGGCACCGGAATTTCAACATAAGGTGATGATTGAGGCAGTGGAAAACCATATGCCGGAAGTGATTGTCATCGATGAAATTGGCACCGAACTGGAAGCATTAGCGGCCCGCACCATTGCCGAACGTGGGGTGCAGTTGGTGGGGACGGCCCACGGCAACCAGATTGAAAACTTGATTAAAAACCCCACCCTGTGCGATTTGGTCGGGGGAATTCAGTCCGTGACCCTTGGCGATGAAGAGGCGCGGCGTCGGGGGTCTCAGAAAACGGTTTTAGAACGCAAAGCACCCCCGACTTTTGAAATTGCCGTGGAAATGAGCGAACGCAAGCGCTGGGTGGTTCATGAACGGGTGGCGGAAACGGTCGATAGTTTACTGCGGGGACGCCAGCCGGATCTTCAAGTGCGGACGGTGAACGAAAGTGGGAAAGTAACGATTACCAAGGAGTTACAGCCCCAAAATCCGACAACGACGACGAAGACGACGGCAGCAGTGCGTCCGTTTGGAAGTGCTGGATTGCGCGCCAGTGGGAAGATGCAGCCGTTACCGGCACAAACCTTGCCGGAGTTGGGACGCCGATCGCAGGCGGTGCCGGAGGAAAAGTCCTTTGAGCAGATGCTGAATGAGTCGTTGTATCCCGGCGATCGCTTTGCTTCTGCTGCGGATTATGGGTTTGAGGAAATTTCGCCCTTGGCGGGTCCGAATGGGGAAGATTTGCCGTTGCATATCTATCCTTATGGGGTGAGTCGTCATCAGTTGGATCAGGTGATTCGGACTCTGGCCCTGCCGGTGGTGGTGACGAAGGATATTGATAGTGCGGATGTGGTGTTGGCGGTGCGATCGCACGTCAAAAACCATTCTAAGTTACGGCAAATGTCCAAAAACCGTCAGGTTCCCATCTACACGATTAATTCCAGCAGTGTTCCGAAGATTGCTCATTCCTTACGCCGGATGTTGCATTTGGAGGACAGCAGTACGCCGGAAGTCTCGGATGTGTCGTTGTTTGCCCACAGTGGCAGCGATGATGAAATCGAGGCCCTGGAAGAGGCACGTCTGGCGGTGGAACAGATTGTGATTCCCAAGGGACAGCCGGTGGAACTGTTGCCGAGAGGGGGTCAAGTCCGCAAGATGCAGCATGAGTTGGTGGAACATTATCGGTTGAAGTCTTGCAGTTTTGGCGATGAACCGAATCGCCGTCTGCGGATTTATCCGGCTTAAAGTCTCATCCGGAATCCGGTTGTTTGCAAAAAACCCGCACCCTCAAGGGTGGGGCTATACGGACGAAGCCCGCCTGCGCGG
>CAYUEH010000557.1:0-3970 GCA_964442465.1 uncultured Laspinema sp.
TCAAGAGTTACTCGCGAATTCACCCGAGCTAATGGTTAATAGCGTCTAATTGTTATTAACCACTAGCAAGAGCGCGCGTTAGAGCAATTAGCCTTTCATTTTTTCGGCTTTGGCGATCGCTTCGTTAATATCGCCCACCAAATAGAAGGCTTGTTCCGGCAGGTCATCCAATTTTCCTGACAGAATCATCTGGAATCCTTTAATGGTGTCTTCCAGTTTCACATATTTACCGGGAGAGCCGGTGAACACTTCTGCCACAAAGAAGGGTTGGGACAAGAACCGTTCAATTTTCCGCGCACGGGCCACAGTCAAGCGGTCATCTTCGGACAATTCATCTAAACCGAGAATGGCGATGATGTCTTGCAGTTCTTTATAGCGCTGCAAGGTGGCTTGCACGGCACGGGCGGTATCGTAGTGTTCTGCACCCACAACGCTGGGTTGCAGCATGGTGGAGGTAGAATCCAACGGATCCACCGCCGGGTAAATCCCTTTGGATGCCAAGCCCCGAGATAACACGGTGGTGGCATCTAAGTGAGCAAAGGTGGTTGCCGGTGCGGGGTCAGTTAAGTCATCCGCAGGGACGTAAACCGCCTGAATGGAGGTGATGGAACCTTCCGTGGTGGAGGTAATCCGCTCTTGGAGTTCACCCATCTCCGTGGCCAAGGTGGGCTGATACCCCACAGCAGAAGGCATCCGGCCTAAGAGTGCGGACACTTCGGAACCGGCTTGCACGAAGCGGAAGATGTTGTCGATGAACAACAGCACGTCTTGTTTGTTGACGTCACGGAAATATTCCGCCATTGTCAGGGCCGAGAGACCGACGCGCATCCGGGCACCGGGGGGCTCGTTCATCTGACCGTAGACTAGGGCCACTTTCGATTCGCTGAGGTTATCGATGTTAATAACCTTGGATTCGATAAATTCGTTGTAAAGGTCATTTCCTTCACGGGTGCGCTCACCCACCCCACCAAAGACGGATACGCCGCCGTGGGCTTTGGCGATGTTGTTGATCAACTCTTGGATGATCACGGTTTTGCCGACTCCGGCTCCACCAAACAGTCCGACTTTTCCACCCCGACGATAGGGGGCGAGTAAGTCGATGACTTTGATGCCTGTTTCTTGAATCGAAGGTTTGGTTTCGAGTTCGGTGAAGGCGGGGGCTGAACGGTGGATGGAGAAGTTCTGCTCGGCATTGACTGGCCCTTTGTTGTCTACGGGTTCGCCAATGACGTTGAAAATGCGGCCTAGGGTGCAGGTTCCGACTGGAACGCTGATGGCTTTGCCGGTGTCTACGACTTCCATGCCGCGAACTAATCCGTCGGTTCCGCTCATGGCAACGGCACGAACTTGGTTGTCACCAAGTAGCTGTTGCACTTCGCAAGTGACGGCAACTTCTTGTCCGGCATCATTTTTGCCCGAAATTTTCAGCGCGTTATAAATTTGTGGCATATTCCCAGCGGGAAATTTTGCATCTATAACGGGGCCGATAATTTGGGTGATGTGTCCTACGTTGGTTTTTTCTGCGGTGGCTACCATGCTTGGGTCTTTCTCGATAATTCTAGCTAAAGGGATCCGCTCTGAACGCTCTGTGTTAGCGTTATTTTTGCCATCCTCAAGGGTATCACTAATTGGGATCGCCTGACACTTCTATTTTTTGTGATATTTTTAGGGAATTGAAGTCACTTTTTTGAGTCCGGCTAAGGACCAAGGTATGGGGCATATTTCTGGTCTTTGCGGGGAAGTATTGCAAATTATTAATTAGAAATATAGGAGAGCAATCCATATAGAATAGGGTGAATAGAGGGAAGGTTCGGTGAGATCTTGAGCTTCTGGGTATGACCCTGGGTCATGATAGTTGTTATCGAAAAAGTGACTTGAAGAGTGACCTAATGCCCAGGAGTGCGATCGCCCTGAACTGAAACCCCGAAGAAGAATCGCCCCTGAATAGTTATTGCACCCTAAGGGTCGGAGCAATCCGTGGTGGATTCAACCGTTAACCATCAAGTCAGCTTTATAGAGTATTTTAGTCCCGGGAACGGGAGGAGGATTTGCGGCCCTTGCGGAGGATGAGACCCCCCATAACCAAGGAGGCGATCGCCAAACCCGGTTCTGGAACTTTCTCCGTGTCCGGGGGGAGGGCCGTTCCCAAAGACCGACCCTTCAAGAATACAGCGGAATCCAGTTGGCCATCCCCGACATCTTGGATATTAATCGTGAGAGTATTTCTGGCATTTTGCAGCAGGAGTCCCTCAAAGGTCAGGGTTCGGGTAAAGCCATCGAGTTTAGTGGGGATGCTAGATCCAACCGGATTGTTGATATAGTCCGAGTGAAAAGGGCCTCCCGGCTTCAGCACTAGATTGTTAATCGTGACATCTTTACCATCACTCAACTTGGCTAGATTGGTTCCGTTGAGCAACAACTCAAAGGAATCATTGAATCCACTCCCTCCATATTCTAAAAATTCCTCAGAACCAAACACATATTGGAAGAATAACTTACTAGCGGTTTGGTCAGCATCAAAGCTGATCTCTAGAGAAACCAAGTCAGGGGTGTCTTCATCGACAAAATATGTACTCAGGTCGCCGAGCAAGTTAGTATTCGAGGTGATCAATTTGCCATCTTCAGTATTTTGGCCTGGTATTTCGCTGACTCGACCCGTACTGAGGACGATGCCTGAATCTAAGGCAAAGGGGTCATTTTCAAATAAACCCATTGCTTCTGACTCGCCCTCGATCATCATTGAGAAATTGCTCAATCCATAGGTTGTGCCAAGCAGTGCATCCAGCAAAGTTTGGGTATTGTTAGTCGGGGTAATGGTAAACGCTCTAGCCGAGGGGCTCAAGAACGTAATGGCAGCGACTGAGGTCAGTGCTGCTCCAATTGTAAAGTTTCTGTAAAGATTCATAATCGGATGGGGAGATATAGATGACTCAAGTTTGGATTAATTTTACTGTACCTCAAACTCCATAGATCTACTGAAAATTTAAGAATCCAAAAAGGTTAGCTGACTTGACCAAGGTATCATCAGGGCTGATGTCAGGGTCAACGGATTCTCAGCCGCCAGTTTTAGGGATGTAGCCGGTGGGAGAAGGGGTTAACTTGTGTGTGGGATTTTTGACAGGGATACTTGACGGAAAGCGAGCGAAATGCGGCACAACAGGGGAGTTAATCGCGATCTCTAGCACTGCCGCGATAGTGGGAAGAAATGGGTTTTTCGATGTACTGATGAGAAGATGACGGGTGATCCAGTTGGGGTTGATGCCAATCGGACCAGCAGAGTTTGATGTGGGGTTCATCTACCCCCAAACCCATCAAGAGCCAGGTAGACAGTAAAAGTGGAAGCATCAGATAGTATGTGTGGCAACTCACAGAAACCTGGGATACCTGTTGACACACCCTTAGTGGATTGAGATTGAGAGTTAAAGGTTGGGTGAATTGTTTCCCACCTTGATCGTAACTCAAACTATTCCCTATTGAGGGATTTCAGTTCAAACCCTGGATTGAGAAGGCTCTGAGGGAGTTTTCTTTTAGGGAAAAGAAAAAATCGGGTTTAAAAAATTTACGTTTCTTCATATTTCAGAAAAAATACGGAGTCATCCGCCAGTGTTTTTCTGTCTTGACTTTACAAAAAGAATATAATATCAACATCAAAACTTTATAAAAGGCGGGCACTGGGCCTCTTGGAATCGGGATGAGGGTCGTTTAATGTCCACCGCTCTCGATTAGAGGTGTGATTTGAAGTTTTCACAGAATCGTTAAACAAATCCGGGTAATACGGTAAATAAAAAGGGGATGGTTTAGGGATTCTGTTGAGAACGATTTCTGGATTAAATAGGCTGATTTCAAAGGAAAAAGAGGGGAACTCAATGAATCCGAATCACCTCTGTTGGGGCAATTTTAAAACTCTTTTTTCAGTTAGATTTTAGAGAAGATTTTTAGGTCAATAGACCTCTTGCAAAATACCGGATTG
>CAYUEH010000558.1:0-1110 GCA_964442465.1 uncultured Laspinema sp.
TTGTCCATCGCCGTTGCCTTGACTCTCCCCTGGCCTGCGATCGCCGGTGTGGTCACTTTACCCGATGGCGGGCGTTGTGAGGGAGAACTGCTTGAGGGCAAACTTAGCGGTCCCGCAGTCTGTACTTATGCCAATGGCGATCGCTATGAAGGAGAGTTTACAGAAGGCCAACCTCATGGCAGAGGGGTTTATACCTTTGCCGATAATAGTCGGTATGAAGGGGAATTTAGCAATGGTCAATTTAATGGCACCGGAGTTCGGGAATTTGCCAATGGCAACCGCTACGAAGGGGCATTTAAAGATGGCAAATTTCACGGCAACGGGTTTTTTACTTCAGCCAACGGCATCCGATTCGAGGGAGACTTTGTAGAAGGGTCTCCTGCCGGGAACGGCACTTTTGTATTTCCCAATGGCAACCGCTGCACGGGAACCGTTCTCGATGGCAAACTCAACGGTCAAGGGTCTTGTGAATATGCTAATGGCAATCGTTATCAAGGGGAATTGGTGAATAGTCAACCCCAGGGGACGGGCATTTATACCTTTGCCGATGGCGGACGGTACGAGGGCGAATTTACCGAAGGCCAATTAAATGGTCAAGGGGTGCGGGAGTATAGTAATGGCGATCGCTATCAAGGACCATTTGTCAATGGCAAACCCGAGGGTCGAGGAATTTTCACCTTTGCCGATCGCAGTCGCTATGAAGGGGAATTTAGGGACGGTCAATTTAATGGGGAGGGAGTCCGGGAATTTACCAATGGCAACCGTTATCAAGGGCCGTTTGTCAATGGCAAACCCCAAGGACGGGGAACCCTGACCTTTCAGAATGGTAATCAGTATGAAGGGGAATTTGTCGATGGCAGATTTAGTGGGGAAGGGGTGTTTACCTTTGCCAACGGCAACCGTTATTCTGGCACCTTTCGGGATGGTCAGTTTAATGGACAAGGCACCTACAGTTTTGCCAATGGCGATCGCTGTGAAGGGGAATTTGCCGATGGGAAATTTCACGGCACCGGAAGCTGCACCTACGCCAACGGCGATCGCTACGAAGGCCAATTTTCCGAAGGTGAAAAACATGGAACTGGCATCTATATTTATGCTGATGGCACCCGG
>CAYUEH010000558.1:1210-3970 GCA_964442465.1 uncultured Laspinema sp.
ATCGGCACACCATCGGGGTAAATCTAGCGAGGCGATCGGCCCATCGCTGGGACCCCTCGCCCATCCGGTCTCAATTAGCCCGTTCTACCGTACCTTGCCATCAGTTCCACTGCCCCTAAAATATGGCCTTCCATTGCCGATTTCACCTCCGCCTTGCTGGCCCCTGGTTCCAGACTGATTAGCGTATCTAAAGCATACAGTTTGAAAAAATAGCGGTGGGTTCCTTCCTCCGGACAAGGCGCACTATATCCTAACGTCCCAAAATCATTTTTTCCCTGGACTCCCCCTCGTTCCAGTCTCGGTTCATTCGGCACACCGTGAGGCAGGTGACGAATATTCACCGGAATATCATAAGCCAGCCAGTGGGTTAAGCTGCGCGTAGCCACATCTGGGTCCTCCATAATCAGCACAAAACTAATGGTCCCAGGCGGGGGGGAGTCCCAACTCAGGGGTGGAGAAGTCTTTTCACCATCGCAGGTATGTTCAAACGGAAGGGTATTCCCAATGAAAAAAGCAGGACTTTTAAATTCCATGACATTAATACAGTTGACGGTTAGCTCAGTGCGAGTGGTGTGTTGATCAATCGTTCCATTTTAACGGGTTCAGGGTTCTATGGCTTCTATCCTGCCTCAAAATCATTCAAAACGGTTTCCAGACTCAACCGCGACCTCTCCCCTGAACCAACCGCCCACTGGGTTTTACATCCCGATCCGCCTCGGTGTCCTCAAAGATCTAACTTCCGATAGAGAACCCGTATATTCTTCAGTTAGAGATTCCTGACAAGGGGTTTGAGTTATCATTACTATCATGACTCAAAAAGGTACTCAATAGAGCGCTCTTCGTAACCGAACCGAAAAGATCAGCTCAATCGAGCAGACAATTTCCGCACGGATAGAAAAAGAAGTCTTCTAAAACGTCTTCCCTTCCTTGGAACCCTGTCACTTTTAAGCCAGCCCACTCCGAGGAGTAAAACCGGACAACGAGTGGTTTGCGTTATTTTAAAAAAAGAGAGAACTTTAATGGCTAATCCGATTGAATTTACGTTGTTTGCCCCCTATAATAAAGGGGCCGCACTCATCGGCTCTTTTTCCGACTGGGAAGAGGTTCCGATGGCAAAAGACGATCGGGGTTATTTTCGCACCACAGTCCAACTCGAAGATGGGGTTTATGAGTATAAATTTCGAGTGCAGACCCAAACCGAATATTTAGACCCGGATTCCTGGGTGTATGCGATCGACCCTTATGCCAAAGAAATTGATAAAACGGGGCAAAATGGAATTCTCCGCATTAAAGACGGTGAACCCATCGTTGATACTTATGTCTGGAACCATGATCCCGTTCCCTTACCGAGTAATGGGGAGTTAGTCATCTATGAAATGCTAGTGGGTAACTTTTGCAGTCAAAAAGAAGACCGAAATAGAGGCGGTTTTAAATCCACCCTTGAAAAATTAGATTATTTAGCAGACTTGGGAATTAATGCCATTGAATTAATGCCCGTCATGGCAGGAGACCAAGGTTGGGGTTATCAGGTCACTCACTATTTTGCCCCCGCCCCTCATTACGGTTCCTCTGACGAATTGAAGCGCCTAATCGATGAATGTCATGCCCGAGGAATTCGGGTGATTATGGACATAGTTTTCAATCATTCCAATGATGATTGCCCCTTGTTGAAAATAGACCGGGATTACTGGTACTATCACTATAAGCATTATCCCGATGATGACAACAATTGGTGGGGTCCAGAATTTAATTATGACCATCATGATTCCAACTTAGATATTCGTCCCGCCTGGTCCTTTACCGGAGATGTCGTCCGCTACTGGATTCAAGAATATCACATTGATGGAATGCGCTATGATGCCTTGAGTCAACTCGCCAATTGGGAGTATTTACATTGGATTGCCAACCTCGCCCGAGAAACCGCTGGATCTAAACCCTTTTATAATATCGGAGAACATATCCCCGAAAAGCCCAAATATGCCCGGTTTGAAGGGCCGATGGATGGCTGTTGGCATGAGAGTTTTCACTACTTCTTAGTAGACTTTATTTGCAATAACGATACCTTGGACCTTGAGCAAATCAAGGAAGTGCTAGATTGCAAAAACCAGGGGTATGAAGACTCAACCAATGTGATTAACTACCTCTCCAACCATGACCATGATCGGATCCTCAACTTGTTAGGCGATCGGGGTATTTTTGATGATCATGCCTTTTGTCGAACTAAATTAGGCGCAGCCATTTTAATGACCACCGTCGGCATCCCCATGCTATGGATGGGTCAAGAATTCGGTCAAGATAGCGGTAAACATCCCAATCAAAGCTGCGAACTTAAATGGTATCTCTTAGACAACGAACGCAACCGCAGTTTATTTGATTACTATAAAGGATTAATCGCCTTACGCAGGCAGAATCATGCGATTCAAAGCGAAAACATCGAGTTTATCCACGAAAATCCCGAAGACCAAGTGATTGCTTATATTCGCTGGAATGAGGAAGGGTCACGAGTCGTCATCGTTGCCAATTTTTCCGGTAATTTTCTCGGAGGTTATACCATTCCCGACTTTCCCGATAATGGAAAATGGCACGAGTGGACGAGAAACTATGATATTGAATCTCACGATAATCAATTAGTTCTCGATTTGGGTGAATATGAAGCCCAAGTCTTTGTCTGGAATCAGTAAGGGTTTGATTCGAGTCAATCTAACTCATGATGAACCGAACATTCAGGAGTGGAATAAGCAGAGGGAGCATCTTGCTCCC
>CAYUEH010000559.1:0-1372 GCA_964442465.1 uncultured Laspinema sp.
CAGGTGCTTTATTTTGTAACCGTTAATTATTATTCTACCGAGTTAGTTGAGCAATTAATTCAATCCATTGAGGACAGTTCTACCCTGGAATATCAGGTTATTATTGTTAATAATTCACCGGGGGACGGCTCAATTTACCAGTTGGAACGCGAGTCTACGGTGATTTTGGAGTCTGGGGAGAATGTCGGATTTGGGGCGGGGTGCAATCTGGGACTGGATTGGGTGTATCAGCAAGACTCCCAAGGGATTGTCTGGTTAATCAATCCGGATACTCTGCTGGGATCGCCAGGATGGGAAAAAGTCGCGAATTTATTTGCCGCTAATCCCGAAGTGTCTATTTTAGGTACAATTGTTTATGAACCCACCGGGACCCTTTGGTTTGCCGGTGGGGTATTTATTCCGAGTCAGGGTGCGATTCTGGAAAAAAATCTGTTGAGTCTGGAGGCGGATGCCGATTATGTCCCTTGTGACTGGGTAACGGGTTGCAGTTTATTAATTAATTTAGGACAGTTTTCCGAATGTCCGACCTTTGACCCCGATTACTTTCTCTATTATGAAGATTTTGACTTTTGCCGACGCTATGCCGCCCAAGGACATATTATTGGGGTGACGCCCAAAATCAGCCTAATTCATGCTCCGTCCTCGATTGCAGATACTCAGGTTAAACAGAAGTTCAAACACAGCACCTACAGTTATTTAAGAACAATGGAAAAATACAGTCCAAAACGAGTTTTAATCGGTCGATTGTTCCGCTTAATTGCCCATGCCCTAATTTTGATAGTTTTTAAGCCGGAGATTGCCCGAGGAAAGTTTGCGGGATTGGCTCAATATTGTCAGCGATCGCCTCTAGTCCAAGCCCTCCTCTCTCCCCTGAAACGGAGAGGTTCGGATGTTTACTTTGGATAAAACAATCGTGTTCGCTCTTGACCTGTAGTTGGACGTCACGCAAAAAAGAGGTGCACGCTCTTGTCTTCCCTGTCCATTAATCTGTCTTTTTTGATTCCCAAACCTACGGGGATTACCACTTATGCTAACCAAATTGTTCCTTATCTGAACCCTCTGGAGCCGACTTTATTAATTGGGCGGGAATTAGCGCCTTATAATTGTTATTTAGTTCCAGAAGATTTAACCCCAGATTATGGCAAGAAAGGTCATCTGAAGCGGTTGTGGTGGACCCAGAAACATCTGCCGAAAATTTATCAAAGTCTGCGATCGCAACTGCTGTTCTCCCCAGTACCGGAAGCCCCCTTGTTTTCGGTCTGTCGGTCTGTGGTGATGGTTCATGATTTTATTCCCCTGCGCTTTCCCAACAAGCGCTCTCCCTTAACCTATTATCATCGCTATTATATTCCCCTGGTGTTGCAGCAAGCGA
>CAYUEH010000559.1:1472-3962 GCA_964442465.1 uncultured Laspinema sp.
CAAGAACAGGTCAAAGAGTTGGGATTAAGTGAACGAGTGAAATTTCTGGAATATGTCCCCTACGAGAAATTGCCCGTGTTAATGAATCAGGCGATCGCCCTCGTCTTTCCTTCCTTGTGGGAGGGATTTGGGTTGCCTGCCTTAGAAGCAATGGCCTGTGGGACCCCGGTGATTACCTCCAATCGGTCTTCTCTGCCGGAAGTGACTGGGGATGCGGGAATCTTAGTCGATCCCTACAATATTCGCGAACTTGCCAGTGCCATGCTGGCAGTGGCCCTGGGTGCCACCACGCGATCGCGTCTCCGGGAACTGGGTTTAGCCCGTGCCAGTCAATTTAGTTGGTCTAAAACCGGAATCTCCACAGGAGAAATTTTAAAAGACTATCTCTAAGAATGATGAACGCTCAAGGATGAAAAAAAATCCTGAACATTCATCCTTGAGCGTTCTATATTGAGACCCTAAACCGGCTGAACTCCGGATTTAGGCTTTTTATCCTTGATTTAGTAGGATATTTCTGTGGAAATGCTATTCTCCACAGTGAATCTATTATTTTGGTGTGTGTGGAGTGAATAAAATTATGGTAACAACTCCAGCCTGGACGCAAGGCTCTGGATCAAACGGCTCATCCTTAACCCTCGCCGGGGTGAATGGGTCTAAATCGGTACAAAACCCCAAACCCAGTGGGGGTAAAGAAGTCATTAATCGCCTTTCCCTGGTAGAAACGGGAATTTACCTGCCGAATACTCCCTTATTTGGGACCGATGGAATTCGCGGACGAGTGGGAGATTTTCTGAATGCACCCCTCGCCTTGCAGGTCGGATTTTGGGCCGGTCAGGTCCTGAAAGCCCAAAGTGGGACAACGGGTCCAATTATTTTAGGACAAGATTCTCGCAATTCTAGCGATATGTTAGCAATGGCCCTCTCTGCGGGGCTGACCTCGGCTGGGTTAGAAGTCTGGAATTTAGGATTATGTCCGACCCCCTGCGTGGCCTACTTGACGAGCGTTTCTGAGGCCCTGGGCGGGGTGATGATTTCGGCGAGTCACAATCCCCCGGGGGATAATGGAATTAAGTTTTTTGGATCCGATGGGACGAAGCTACTCGGGGCGGTGCAAAAGCAGATTGAAGCCGGGATCCGAGGGCAGATGGACTTGGCCGGTTTGACAGGGACCTGGGGACATCAGTATTATAGGCCCGAGTTAGTGGCGGATTATGCAAAAGCGTTGCAACTGCCGTTGATTTATGGTAATGGGACTGAGGAATTACCATTACAGGGAATGCGGATTGTTTTAGATTTGGCCTGGGGTGCAGCGGCGATGTTGGCCCCGGAAGTGTTTCAGGCATTGGGGGCTGAAATTATCTGCTTGCACGATCGCCCCGATGGCGATCGGATTAATGTCGGCTGTGGTTCCACCCATCTGGATGTCCTGCAATCCTCGGTCAAGGCTTACAATGCCGATATGGGGTTTGCCTTTGATGGCGATGCCGATCGCGTCTTAGGAGTAGATGATAGAGGCCGCCCAATTGATGGGGATTATATTCTATATTTGTGGGGACATACCCTGGAACAGTCCGGTCAACTCCCGGATTCGACGATTGTTGCTACGGTGATGTCGAATTTAGGCTTTGAACGGGCCTGGGAAAAATTGGGGGGTAAACTCCTGCGAACTCCCGTCGGCGATCAGCACGTTCATGCAGAAATGCTGCGTACCGGGTCCATGTTAGGCGGTGAACAATCCGGTCATATCCTCTGTCGCCACTATGGGGTAACCGGAGATGGGGTGATGACGGCGATTCATCTGGCAACGGTGGTTAGACAAAATGACGGTTCCCTGGCGCAGATGGTGGATGAGAGTTTCCAGACTTATCCGCAATTGTTACGAAATGTGCGAGTAGAAGACCGCGATCGCCGGATGGATTGGGAGAGTTGCGAACCTGTGCAAATTGCGATCGACCGCGCCACTACAGCAATGGGCGATCGGGGTCGGATTTTAGTGCGCGCTTCGGGTACCGAACCCTTGATTCGGGTGATGGTGGAAGCAGCAACAGCGGAACTGGCAAATTATTGGACAACCAATTTAGTTCAAGTTGTTGAGCAACATTTGGCCGCTTAGAGTTGAATTATCCTGTTAAGTTGCAGTCTTAAAATCGGAATAAATTTAGAAAAGAAGGCGCGAGCGATCGGGTCTTCTTTTCTTTGTTTGGAGAAGCGTTGGCGGGGGGAGAAATGCGGTAGAAACAGAACTCGCAGTAATACTCCATCCAATTGTCAAAGGTCTGTAAAAACCCGCAGGCTGTTCGCGGAGCGTTCCGCGTAGAAAGCCTGGGGAAAAACGCGGACTCAGCGGTGCCTGCGCGGGCTAATTCCGAAAACCTATTTTGATCAACCGGATTTTGTATTAGCTAAGATTGATATAGCCAGTCTAAATCATTTTGTCATCTTTCTTCTCCCCTCTCCCGTTCTGGGCCGCCAACGGTTGGGGGCCGCCAT
>CAYUEH010000560.1:0-3959 GCA_964442465.1 uncultured Laspinema sp.
TCAAAAACCGGACGGAGACATTCTAGGAGACGTTGAGCAATCTGGGAGGCATCTTCCGTACTGGTAATTCCTTCTAACAACAGGATAAATTCATCTCCACCCCAGCGCACGATGATATCACTATCGCGCAGACAACTTCGCAGGCGTGAGGCAGCGGTTTGGAGGAGTTCATCACCGACGGCATGACCGAGGGTATCGTTAATGATTTTGAAGCGATCGAGGTCCAGAAACATCACCGCCAGTTGTTCTTTCTGCTGTTTGGCAATTTCGATCGCCATTGGCAGGCGTTCATCCAACAGTTGCCGGTTGGGTAAACCCGTGAGACGGTCATGATAGGCTTGATGGCGAATCATTTCCTCTTGGTGATGACGGTGGAGTGCACCGCCTATACTGGCGGCGATCGCACTTAAAATCGAGACTTCGCTTTTGGACCAGGGACGATCAACTTCAATGTCATCAAACCCGATGTATCCCCAAAATTCATTATTCACCAGGATCGGAACCATCAAACTCGATCGCGTTCCCTCTTGAGCAAACAGTTGTTGTTCCGCTGGATTCAAGTTCTGAGCCATCAAACTGACGGTTTCACCGACTAACAAAGTATCGAGCAGACTGGAGCGCAACTGGACGACGGAACAGGCCCCATTTTTAAACCCAACCTGGGGAGTTCGGGTCCACTCAAACCGAATCCACAGTTGACACTGTTCCCGAGAGGTACAGTCGGAACAAGAGGAGAGGATCGGGTGGGATTCCGAAGAACTGCCGAAGTTGTAGGGGGTGGTGGGATTGGATAACTCACAGATATAGACGCGATCGACCCCTGCGGCTTCTCCGAGGGTGGCGAGAGCATCCAATGCCGCTTGAGCGGTGTTGGTATTGGTGAGCAGGTGATTCATTGCTTGGGCGACCCCCAGCAATAAGTTATCCCGTTGATGCAGTTCAGCTTCGGCTTGTTTGCGCTGGGTGATATCGACCACAGTGCCTTCATAGCCGATAATTTCACCGTGGCTATCGCGAATGGTCCGCGCACATTCAGAAATCCAGATGATGCGGCGATCGCGTCGATAAACCTGGGACTCAAAGCCCCAGACAGTTTCTTGTTCTTGTAACAAGCGGCGAAACTCAGACCGGCGATGGGGGTCCACGTAGAGTTGATGCTCGATATCGGTCAAGACTTGGATTAATTCTTCCGGGGAATCATATCCATAGATAGCGGCCAACATGGGATTGGCGGTGAGATATTGACCACTGGGAGTGGTTTGAAAAATCCCCTCCACGGCATTTTCAAAAATGCTGCGATATTTGCGTTCCGCCTGCCGCAGGGCTTCTTCGGTTTGCTTACGTTGATAATAACTGGAGAGCATTTGGGCAATTACGCGCAGGAGTTGAGCATGGCTGGCGGACCAATTGGGTTGAATTTGGCGATCGTCAAATCCCAGAAATCCGACTAATCGTTCTTCCTGGGAAAACAGGGGGACGATCAGCAGGGATTGGATATTTTGAGAGAGGAAGAAGGCTTTTTCGGCATGGGCGGCTTTGGGTAGCCATTCGATATCGCAGATATCTAAGAGTTCTAGGACCGTGAGTTGCTCTATCAGCCAGGGGAAATCAGCAGATTGGAGGTTTTGGCGGTTCTCGATTTGCGCGATGGCTGGATTGGAGCACCATTCATAAGTGTTGCTAAATTGACCTTTGCGATCGTCGAACTCGAAAATATAGGCCCGTTCTACTCCTGCGGCAATGCCGACTCGGGCGAGGATTTTATGGAAGTTGGGTTCTCGGGTGGAGACGAACAACCGAGAAATCTGAGATAATGCGGCTTCGATGACCAATCGCTGATGGAGTTGTTCTTCGGCTTCTTTGCGTTGGGTGATATCCCGCGAATTGACGACAATTCCTTGGATGCTGGGATCATTTAAGCGGTTATTGGTTACGGATTCTAAGTAGACCCAAGTTCCATCGGCATGGCGAAACCGATATTCAATGGGTTTTAAGGAGAAGTCCGGGCGATCGTTCAGGGTGACGGGGGAAAAATCTGCCATGATTTTTGAGGGGTGGGGGTTATTGAATTTGGAGGGGTGCAGCGATCGCGTTTTTGGGGTGGCTTTGGGTCGAGGCATCAGCACTTGGCGAACCATTGCCAGATCTTCGGGATGGACGTAATCCAGGAGGCAGTGACCGAGTAAGCTATCGGGTTGATATCCTAAAATGCGATCGAGGGAGGGAGACCCATATAAAATTTTGCCGTCAGCGGATAAAATGGCGATGGTGTCTGAGGAGTTCTGCACCAAAGCGGCAAACCGTTCTTCTGCCCGTTTGCGATCGGTAATATCTTTGACGGTGCCTTCATAGGCAATGATTTTGCCGTGAGCATCCCGGATCGTCCGCGCATTTTCAGAAATCCAAATGATGCTGCCATCTTTGCGATAGCACTGAGATTGGAAGTCCCATACCGCATCTTTTTCTTGTAACAGGTGATTGAGTTCGATCCGTCGCGAGGGGTCCACATAAAGCTGATGTTGGATGTCCCGAATCGAGTTCATCACTTCCGTTGGTGAGTCGTACCCATAAATATGGGCTAGGGTGGAGTTGACCAGGAGGTATTCCCCGGAGGGGTTACTTTGAAACATTCCTTCGATGGAACGCTCAAAAATATTCCGATATTTTTGTTCAGCTTTTCGCAAGGCTTCTTCTGAGCGTTTCTGGAACAGTACGGATCCCAGTCCCCGGAGCATTTCTGAGAGCAATTCAACGGTCCGGCGATCTTCTGGGTGGGACTCTACCATGAAGAAGACCAAAACGGTCAGAATTTCGTTGTTGGCAAGAATCGGTACACCCAGGGCCGCTTTGATGCCCAGTTTGCGGGCGAGTTTGGCCCGATGAAAAATGGCTTGGGGCAGTTGCGATACATCTTTGGCCCATTCTGGCTTTTGTTGAACCCAGACCCGTCCCGGTAGACCAATTCCCGGTAAAAATGTTAGGGTTTCGCTTTGTTTGCGGAATTTTTCAATCTCTGGCAAGGGTCGCCCGAGGGGGTTGATTTTTCCGGCGTACCATGCGGGACTACATTCTAGGTATCCGCCTTCGGAATTGAAGGACCACGCTTCTCCATAATCCCATCCGGCAATTTCGCAGACTCGTCGCAGGGCCCAGCTTAATGCGGTGTCAAAATCCTCAGCTTGTGCAACGCCGAGGGTTAGTTGTTGTAAAACAGAGGCGCGGCTTGGGTTCATGAGTTGTTTGCTGGATTCCCGTTTGCCGATCTCTTGGCACAAGCCAAGAATCCCGCAAATGCTGCCTTCTAGGTTTTGCATGGGTCGTCGTCTCACGCTATTGGTTTGGGATAGAGAAATCGGCAGGCAGGATTGGGCTAGGGTCGCTGTAGATTGCACAATTAAGCGGTTTTTCCTGCCTGGGGCTTCCCGGAGGAAGCCGGTCCTTAACACTCTGGACTCACCAGATGGGGTCGGGCGGGGCTCCGGGTGAACAGGGTTGAAGAAACTGAGGGTCCGTTCATGTCGCCTCTTTTCTGGGGAGAATCCTGCTGGAGTCAGCATTCAGACAGTCCCCTGAATGCCGTTCTTCCCTTCGGCAGTCCAGCACTTGTGGGGTCTGAACCGTTGACCGCAATCCAGCAAAATTTCCCTTTAACTGATTTGGGTCTCTCAAGGGCTAAATCGGGAGCGCCATCATCGCTCCCGAGTAACGAGAACCCTTGAGGGAACTGTTCTAGCCTTGAATTACTGGAATCGGTTAGTTTTCCGATTCCAGTATTGAAATCATTCGGTTGAACCACGGCACCCACTGCATCTGAATGAGACATCTGAAGGGCCAATGTTAACTGACAGAGCAAGTATTTAACTTCTCTAAAAGAATCTATCTTATATCTGGTTGTAATTTCGGCAACAAATTACACAAAAGAACAACTATTTTTAACTTAATCTTAAAGATTTAGGCTC
>CAYUEH010000561.1:0-3936 GCA_964442465.1 uncultured Laspinema sp.
ATTCTTGCCTATAGCGACCCTAAATGAATTTGACATAAAGTCCGGCCCCCCTCCCCCCCCCCCCTTTCAAAGGGGGGTAGGGGGGATGGAGAGGGGTTGGGGGCCTAGAACGTCCGAGGGGAGCCGATTTTGATGTCAAATTGCGGCAAGACCGGCTATACTATCCCCAGGTGATCCCTCATGATTCACCCATTACCTCTATCGGTTGTTGGCGCAATTCCCTGTACCCCCGAGACGATATTTGTTATCCTTTCCTCACTTTTGGCGGAGTGCGCTGCCGACAAATTAGACGACAGAATCCAGGAAAATCCAGGACGCTCCAGAGGGTTTCCTTGCGAGGAAAGCTCCTTTCCCCCCATTTCAACTGTTCTGGTACTATAATAAGTCGTTTTTCTCTATTTATTATCCCTGAGACATGAACCCTGTCAATACTCCCCTTACTGAACAACTAGCGGAACTCACGAATCGATTATTTTGGCTGAGTGAGTCGGAGTTTCCCTTCCAGGTGATTACATGGGATACGGATAGGGTAACCATCGAGCAATTGCTCAAACTCACTTATCACCCGCCAAACACCCCAGTTAAAACCCTCGGCATTGATGAATTCTTTGCGCCTGCACTAGCAGGACTCGGCAGCTTTAGTTATCTTTTAGATCAAACCCTCATCGGAAGATATCGGACCCTCTACAATTACCTCACTTATTATTTACACAATATCAAAGTGTATCAAGTTGGGACCCATCCCCTTTATATTTATATTATGGGACTCACTCGTGACGAAAATTTAGCGGGGATCGCCACCCAAGTCATCGAAACGATCCCCCAATCCTCCAGAATTTACCCGACATAAGGGGAGAAAGGGAGTTAAGCTGTTCGGCATTTAAACTGGATAATTTGAGCGAGCACAGGCAACATCTTACAACTCCCCCATCCTACCCATCCTCCCCATCCTCCCCATCCCCATCTATTCCGATCGCTCTTGCTGCAACAACTCCTCTTTAGACTCCCCCCAGTAAGCGCTATAGGTCCAGGTTTCCCGGTTACCGCTAGTTTCTAAAGTCCAGCGAAAAATGGCTGATTTCGGATTAACTCCGACTTCAATCAGCTTGGCACCCATATAATATTCCATCTGGCGTTTTTTCAAGTCTTTAAATGCTGGAGGTTTTCGACTATCCCAGCTTTGAGACATTTGTGCTTTGGTCGGCCTTGCCATTTTCCTTCTCCGGTTCTCTTGTGGTACGGGTATCCTACCCTTAATTTAGACTACCAATCTTTCTACTCTTAGCACGAGCACGGGACTGTTTTAAAGCGTAGTCAGCTTGGAATCACCGGTGCAACCCCTAATTTTATACAAATTCCCCCTTAGCAACAGCGATCGCCTTGCCGCCAACGGATACAGAAATCTCTTTGTTTTCTTTATGCGCCTTCAATAATAACAGCGACGGTCTCCCCATTTCATATCCCTGTTCCACGCGCAAATCAATTCCCCCCTCCCCAAAATATCCATACTCCACCAGATATCCCGCCAAACACCCATTCGCACTCCCGGTTGCCGGGTCCTCGGGGACCCCTAAATAATCGGCAAACATTCGGGCACTGAGATCATTTTCCGGTTTGTTCGTCTCGGGACAAAACAGAAAAATACATTTTGCCTCAGTTCCCTCGATTAATTTAAAATACTTATCTCGATTGACTTTGGCCTTTTTTAATGCTGCATGAGTTTTCAACGGCACAATCATAAAAGGAATCCCCGTCGAAACCTCTCGAATCGGAAACCGCGAATCCAGATCCCCAACTTCTAAATTTAAAACCTCTGCCATCCGTTCCCCCTCAATTATCTGATGGAACCTCGGCGGTTTTTGCTCCATCCACAAAATATCCACCTGGTCTTGTTGATAGTGCAGAGTCACCGGAATTTGCCCGATCGCCAGATTCAAATTAACCCGTTCTACCGGCTTTTGAATTATCTCTCGTTGAATAATAAAAGCAGTCCCTAAAGTCGGATGACCGGCAAAAGGTACTTCTTGGGCCGGGGTAAAAATCCGGACATCATATCCCCCCGCTCGTTGTTCCGATGACAGCACAAAAGTCGTCTCGGAATAATTCATTTCTTTAGCAATTTGCTGCATCTGCTCCCCAGTCATGCCAAGGGTTCCAGTAAATACAGCAAGCTGATTGCCCTGGTATTTTTCTTCTGCGAAAACATCAACAATGTAAAACTTAAGCTCGTCCATTTTTTCCTAGGTTACAGATTTCGTTACAATTAGCTCTCACCGGGGATCGTAGTCCATTGCGGTCTCCATCTGAGGATAGAATCGATCCCCAGACCCACTTGATCTCTGTGGGAGTTCGGGATATGGTGTTAGGAATTCGCCGAAATGATAAATTTGTTGACCTCTTAATAACAACGCTTATGCCATTGATGGGACTGGTCTGGATGACCTGCTGTTTGAGCGGGTTGCTTGCATACAGCCCAGGATTAGGGAATGCCTCCATTGCCCTCAGAAATCCGCTGTCACTCCAAGCTTTATCTGGTTTGAGTCATCGGTGGGACCGTCCTCACCGGCTTGTCCGAGGCGGTAATGCCTCGGTGAAAAAGCACCGCCCTCGGTTGAAATTCCAGGGCGCTTCCCGTGAACATCGGCTGTTTGCTAACCGGGTTCAAACCAGCGATCGCCCGGGAAAACACCGCCGAGATCACTCCAGAGACAGCCAAATTTTCACAACAGTGCTCAACTGGGACAATCGCCCTCAAAAGGGAAAATGCACCGTTGATCCACCTGTAACAAATTCTAGTCCCAGCAAAGCTGTGGGACAACAAAATTTTCGCTCC
Organism: uncultured Laspinema sp.; assembly: GCA_964442465.1. Classification (GTDB taxonomy): domain Bacteria; phylum Cyanobacteriota; class Cyanobacteriia; order Cyanobacteriales; family Laspinemataceae; genus Laspinema. Next base: position 2,834 of record CAYUEH010000561.1, read on the forward strand.
ACCCCACAGGACTTGCCGGAAAACGCCACCCTGATTAGCAGTGGCCCTTCCCAGAAGTCGCAAAAATCCACCCCGGGAATGGGACAACTTTTGTCTAATTTCTTCCCTCAAGACTCCTTAGATTTAGAACCCCAACCCAGCCTGGACCCATCGGTTCAGGTGAAAGCTGTCACCGTTACTCCGGGTCCCTCTCGCCCCATGACCCGAGTCAACTGGTGGCAGTCGAGGTATCTCTTTGGATTAGGAAAAACGGTTTCCTGGTCCTCAGAGAAAACCCCAAAGCAGATTGTCTTCAGGAAACCCTCGGAGTTTCAAGTGATGGTTCAGGGATATGAGGTTGCACAATTACCCGATCGCATCCAAGCTGACTTGTTCGCTCACCGGATCCAAGACTGGCTAGATGGGGGCGATCGCGATCCCGCACAACTCACCCCCACCACCCTCAACGGCATGAGAGCCATCCAAGGGGGCGATCGCACCTTATTACTGATGTCCGAGGAGATCGTCGAGTCCATCCCTCGTAACCAGGACCTGCTCACCGTGGAATGGACCAATAATCTCCGCAAAGCCTTAGGCGCTGAACCCTTACCCATCGCCGACGCACAAGCGCAGATGTACGGCTTAGTCGAGACCCCCCGAAAACTTCAGGGAACCGCCTCTTGGTACGGCCCTTATTTTCACGGTCGTCTCACCGCCAACGGTGAAACATACAACCAAGAGGACATGACAGCAGCGCATCCCTCGTTACCCTTCGATACCTATCTCAAAGTCAAAAATCTTCAAAATGGCAAAATGGTCATCGTGCGGATTAACGATCGCGGCCCCTATATTCCCCCCCGTAATTTAGACCTCTCCCTCGGTGCCGCCAGGGTTCTCGACAGCGAAGATACCGGCGTTATCTCTTATGAGGCCACATTTATGAAACCCACCCCCTCGAAGGTGAAATGAGTTGTCATTGGTCATTGGTCATTGGTCTTATGTCATTTGTCCTTGGTTGATGGGGAAGATGGGGAGGATGTTCAACGTCCCGACTTCAGTCGTTATCCCCGTTTGTAGTAACGACTTCAGTCGTTACCGCGTTACTTGGCGATCGCCAAGTAACG
>CAYUEH010000562.1:0-3931 GCA_964442465.1 uncultured Laspinema sp.
TGGGTTTTTCTGGCGATTCTCGAATCGCCCCTATAGGGGGTTTTGGATACAATGGGTTTTTCTGGCGATTCTCGAATCGCCCCTACACGCCACTCGTTTTGGATACAATAGATTGGGTTTTTCTGGCGATTCTCGAATCGCCCCTACAGGGGTTTTTGAATCAAATTGATTGGGTTTTTCTGGCGATTCTCGAATCGCCCCTACAGGGGTGTGATCGATCCCCAGATTGACACCTGTTCCCGGATTGGATATTACTCTTTGGAAAATCCCACAAAATATTTATCCAGATTAAACAACTTATTTAATTCATGCTGCACCTTTTGATACACTCGCATTTGTCCCGTTTCAATATGAGCAAATCCTTGACCTCCTGGGCGTAAAATCTGGTCGGGATTGTCAATTAAAATCGTCAGAGTCAACATGGGATTAGCCCCTGATTTATCCGGGGCGATCGTCCGCGAAATCTCCTGAACTTTAGCCCGATAACTGGGACTGTAAGGGTCGCGAACCTTAAACACCACGGGTTGATCCTCTTGCACCAAATTTCCATCTTCTTGGGACACCTGGACTGTTGCCGTAAGTTGGGACAAGTTGACAATTCTCATAATTTCTTGCCCACTTTGGACGGTGTTCTGATCCAGTAAGTCTAAATCCGGTGTGAGAACGGTCCCGGCAGTATCTGCTGTTAGAATCAGGGTTGCTTGGCGATCGCGCAATCGGTCCAATTCCGCTTCCGCCTTCTGAACCCGTTGCGTTTCACTCTGGATATCCACCTTTGCCGCTTCCACTTTCTGTTCCACGGAACGTTGTAACCCTAATTGTTGCTCTACCTCATTTTCTCGTTCATCGCGCAACTCCTCTATTTCCTTTTCCACCTGCTTAATCTGCTCATATTTACCCGCAATCAATTGTTGTTTTTGCTCAATAATATTGTGGCGTTGAAGGAGTTCACTCTGAGTTTGCTCGATTTGCTCATGCTTACCTTTAATTTGGAAGTTTCGTTGTTCAATCTGATTAGTTAAGTTATTTTTTTCCCGATGTAGATCATCTAAGAGATTCTGTGCTAATGCCCCTTGTTCCACTACATCTTGATACCGTTTTATTTTCTGTTCCAGCATGATTAGGTCGTTTTCTAGGGTATTCCGGTCTAGTTCTATGGCATTAATTTCATTCTGAAGACCGGCCATTTGACTTTCAATTCCAATTTGGCTATTCTTCACCCCATCAATTTCACTTTCAATACTGCTGATTTCAGCCTCAATTTGCCGGATTCTCGGCAACTTATTTCCGGCAATCACCTCTTGAACTTCTCGCTGTTTTTTCTCCGCCCTATCTTGGGCAATCTCGACATTCTTTTGAGCATATTGTAGTTCCGTCTGCGCAATACTCAACCGCTTTTGGGCTGCAAAAAGAGCGGCATTGCCATGCTGTAAATTGCGTTCTGCCTCCGCCACTTGATTCTCGATTTCTGGACTAGAAACTTCCGCCAGAATGTCCCCCTCCTCGACTTCTGCATTACTCTTCACTTTTAGCTGAATCTGACCCGATACCGGCATAACTAGACGCTGACGTTCATCCAAACGGGAGGTGACTTCTGCTTCGCCGATGACGTAATTAGAAATTGGCATTCGGGCAACCATCACCCCACCTGCCAAAACTATCGCCATCATCAACCATTTCCCATAAGACTTCGATGGAGTCGGTACTTTTGAAGGGGAAGCTGCCGGTGGAGTCGGCGTTACTGGGGGTGTGGGGACTGGTGAAGGTTGCGCGATCGCCTTCGGAGGAACCACTTTCAGAGGAGACTTTGGAGAGGGATTATTTGTAGCAGTCATGGTAGTAGATGTCCTTATTTGAGAGTGTAAATAGAATGTGAAATTTACCGTTTGTCCCGAGGAAAGAAAAAGTAAACTAGCCAAATTGTTAACAGTATTAAAGCCGTCATCGGAATCTTAGTTAAACTCCAATCCGCAATTCTCGCGAATAAAAAACCAAAAACAAAATAAATATAGGCCAAACTCAATGGAGCATAAATCGCTAAAATCCAGATATTTCCAGCAGTTTCTCGTAACGGTTTGCCCTGCAAGAGATTCCCATACAAGGCAAACGATCGCCCCCGCAGATTATTAATTCCCGTCATAGCAACCGCCAAATAATAGCCATCAAATTTAGCCATTGGATTCAGGTTAATCGCCACCGTCACTAAAGCCGCAACCATCAGTAAATAGCTGGTCGTATGTAGCCAACTACTGGGATTCGTCCAATTCCAAAACCACAAAGCCCCGGCCCAAATTGCGAATTGTACCAACAAACCCGCCCCCACAACCAACACTCTTTTAAACCGGGATAAACAGTAGGAATCGGTAGTATTGGTATAAGCCGCAGGCATAAACATCATCAGTAGCAATCCCATATTCGGAACCACGCCGCCAAAGTTTTTTAACGTAAACGCATGACCCAATTCATGGAATGCCACCACCAGCATTGATAGCAAAGCAAAGGGAATAATTAAAGCCGGACCATTCGCTTCCATGAGTTGCTGTCCCGTATAAAGAATGACTTCTCGCTGACGAATTCCCAGGACAGCAGAAGCAGCTAAACAGAGGAATAAAATCACCGCAAAGGGTTTTGTCCAAATCCAGCGGATGCCGTCAATATGTCGATTCAGCCAAGGGTCGGGATTGAATAAAGGAATCCGAAAATAGAGCAACTGCATCGGGTTAAATTTGCCCCGAGGCGGAGTTGGCAACGTCGTCCCTTCCAACATGGCGGAGGTGGTTAACAGTCGCAGGAGATTTTTCAACTCTTGTGGGGTGATGCAGAATTCTTCAATAATTGCCGTAGGCGATCGCCGTCCGAGTTGGTCGATAATTACCTTATCGGAATCACTCATTTGTAAAAATGTGAAATCCTCGGGGTTACGAAGAATCCAATATCCATCGGGATGATTAATCCACTGCACAGAGGATTTGAGTTGATGAGAATTTTTGGGGCGATCGCCTGCCGATGGTTCCGCATCCGATGAACTTTTTTCCCCGCATGGACTCTCTTCGGCTAAAATATTTAATTCAATCAGTTTGTCCAGTAAAACTTCGATAAAATCAGCCGAAATTTCCCCAGGAAACTGTTGTTCACACCGGGTTTGAATGTCAAAAACCTTGTATTCTCCGGTAAAATAGGCTAAAGCATACCCTTCAGCAGCAGAAAAAATTACCCGCAGATTGCCATCGATCGCCTTAAGGAGAATTTGGTCAGAATCGGGAATGGGGGTGAGAGTCCAGTATGGGGTTAAATCCGGACAAATCCAATCCATCGGGGTTTCCTCTTCGGATGCTAAAATGCCGAATTCGATGAGTTTTTGCAGCAGTTCCCAGACGAGAGTCTCAGAAACCGAGTCGCCAAATTGCTGGTGACAACGCCCTTGAATTTGGGCGATCGCCAACTTCCCGGTGAAATGCTGTAAAGCAAATCCTTCCATCGGGGAAAACGGAAATTGACCATTCCCTTGGCGAGACTTCAACACCACCGTATCCGAACCCCGGACCCTAGCAAGTTGCCAGTAAGGGCCGAGGTTGGGACAAATCCAGTGGTGATAGGGGTTTTCGGAGGAGAGGGGTTGGGGGTTCATGGCGATCGCATCCAGGGTTCGAGACTCTACACCGAAGCGCCGGGGTGACGCTTCTATAGTCTTATTAGGATCAACCTCGCGAAATTATGCAGGCAAGCGGTGATTGTTGCAAAACTTTACAAACTGCGGACCAAAATCTGTAGCGGCGATTCGAGAATCGCCCGAAAAAAAACCCCCCATTTTCACCCCAAACCCATGTAGGGGCGATTCGAGAATCGCCCGAAAAAAAACCCCATTTTCACCCCAACCCCATGTAGGGGCGATTCGAGAATCGCCCGAAAAAAAACCCCCCATTTTCACCCC
>CAYUEH010000563.1:0-3930 GCA_964442465.1 uncultured Laspinema sp.
GACTCTGGGGTTTGGCTCTCCATTGGGGATTTGATGTCAGGACTGCTGATGTTTTTCGCGCTGCTGTTTGTCACGACTCAACTGCAATTGCATCATAAATATGAGGATGTGCAGCGATTAGAGGGGGAATTGCAAGCCAAAACGAAAGAGGTGGATGTCCTCAAAACGGAGTTGGAAGCGAAAATAGAAGAGTTGGATAAGTACCAAAAAGCATTTCAGGATTTACCCCTGATTTTGCTGGCGCAACTGGACAACCAGATGGGAGGTTCTGACCTCTCAGTGGATCCAAAAACTGGGGATGTCAGTATTGGCGATCGCATTCTGTTCGATTTAGGCAGTGCAGAACTCAAACCCGAGGGAAAAGCCTTTCTCCAACAGTTTATTCCCGCTTACAGCCAAATCATTTTCTCAACCAATGACTTTAGAACCATGATCACTCGGGTGATTATTGAAGGTCATACCAGTTCCGATGGGGATGAATCCAGCAACATGGAATTAAGTTTGCGACGTGCGCTATCGGTGACGGACTATATTTCCTCTCAAATGTCTTTTCCCAATCAGGAAAACTTTACCACCAAAATTCTAGCAGCCGGTCGAGGGGAAATTGATGCGGAAAAAACCACTGACAATCCCAGCGATCGCAAAGTCGTTTTCCGGTTCCAATTAAAACCCCCAGATTGGCAGCAACTTTTAGAGAGAAAACCCGCACCCTGAAGGGTGGGGCTATACGGACGAAGCCCGCCTGCGCGGGCTGTTAGAGAGAAAACAGGTTGTAGATAACCGGATTTGGTATGAATTAACCTGACTCCCGCTCAATCACTTAGGAAAAGAACAGGAAAACCAAGCCCATGAGCGATTTTTATGATTTTGAAATGGACGGGGAAATTTTAGAGGAGCAGGACTCTGGAATTTGGCTTTCCATTGGCGATTTAATGTCAGGATTGCTGATGTTTTTTGCCTTGTTGTTCATCACCGTGATGGTCCAACTCAAACAGTACCAAGAAGCGTTTGATAGACTCCCTCTGGTCATCCTTAATACTCTCCGACAAGAAGTTCCTGGGGGAGATAAATTGGAGGTCGATCCGAGAACAGGAGATGTCAGCATTCCCGATGCGATTTTGTTTGATGAAGGCAGTGCCGAACTCAAACCAGCAGGCAAACAATTTCTGCTCAGTTTTATTCCCGTTTACAGCAAGGTCATTTTCTCCAATGATGAATTTGAGCAGATGATTACTCGGGTGATTATCGAAGGCCACACCAGTTCCTTTGGAGACGAACGCGACAATATTCAACTGAGCTTGCAACGCGCTTTGTCTGTTTCGGATTACATTTCCTCCCTGAATTTTCCGACTCAAAACCAATTCAAATATAAGATACTAGCGGCGGGTCGAGGGGAATTAGATGCGAATCAAACCCTCGATTCTCCTGGCGATCGCAAGGTCGTGTTTCGGTTCCAACTCAGACCCCCAGATTGGGGAAATATGTTCGGCGTACCCTCAACCTCAACGGAGACTCAACCATGAATTTTAACTTTCGCCCCTTAGAATTGCCACCCCTTCCCCAACCGAAAGCGCAAGAGTTAATTGATTTGGTAAATGAAACCGGGGAAAGTGGCCCGATCGCACCACCTCAGTTACCGCCCGGTGTGCCCCCGAATCAGGCAAAACCGCGCCGAAGCATGGATGAGATTTTAGCGGATATTGAGAAGGGAACCGGCGAACAGGTGACCATTTTGGAGTGGGTTTACTTGTTTTATGCCAAAGAAACTTGGGATGAGCAGCAAGGCAGCGATCGGGCTAAATCCACATCGGCAGCAATTTGGAAATTTGCTCTGTCTGACGAGAAGATTAAAGACCGATTATTTTGGCGGTTGGCGATTTATTATAGCCAGGGTAATCAGAATCAGAGAAGGACTAAAAAACGGCCAGTCCTGAAAAATCTGGAGTCATCGGAAAATTCGGAAGTTGAGAGCGATCGCGAAAAGGTAGAACAGAGTAAAATCAGCGATCGGCCTGTGTTGCCTCTGTCTTTAGTGCATCGCTTCCCAGATTTTGCTTCAGAGTTTAAAAAGACCGATCTCTTACCCGTAGACATTCTCTTAGCACTGGTAGACAATCAAGGCGATCGGCAAATTGCCTCTTGGAGCTTCCAAAATTTAATCACGCCCAAAAAACTCCTAGAAAAAGCTGGCTTACCTAAGTCTCTAGGTTCAAAACCCGGGATATTTAGCTGGATTATTAAATCTTTTATTAATACCGGAAACAATCGCAATCTCAAGCAGGCAAACTTGCTAATCAATTGCCTAGAAGACATGGCCAGTGAACCGCAACTTCAGGGGGTAGAGTATCTCTTAACCACAGTGGAGAAAGAAATTGCAGGGAATTTCCACAACCTAGTGAACTGGGTCCGGGAAAATTACGGCATCAGCGCTCCTTATTCCCGATGGGAGGAACTATCCCTACCGGCAAAAATTGCGTTTCAAAATTGGATTGGAGCGTTGAACTATGGTTATTTCCTGAAGTTAGTGAATCTCTTATTAGACCAACTGACGATAGAAAATTGGGAGCGGAATCAGCTAGAACGTCGCCGGGATTTCTGGTCGAACTATAGCGATCGCTTTGAACGGATTCGGATTTTATTGCCCCCCTCCTCCCAACAGGCGATAATCGGTATCGGTAGTGAAGTTGAGCATCAAGATATCAGTCTTCTCGATGAAGATGGCAGCGCCCCCACTGAAGTTTGCATTTTTGACTTTGGACATTGCTGCATTGTGGAATTCTTCCGAGGTCCAGGCAGCGAAACCCGCGTCTTTGATTCCAGTATTTATCCCAGCATCAAAACTCAGCTATTTGATGCGCCTCAACTGTCCTTAAAACGACTGCGCTATCTCGGTGGAGAAGTCCACGACCACAGGTATTTGTGGCAGGTACATTGTGAAAGATTACTCAAAACCAGAAATATCCATCCGAATGAAGGAACTCAATATTTTAAAGGGTTACATTTCCCACATAACCAATACGACCCCGAAACCGGACTGCCAACTCCTTCATTCTCTGAACAGGAAGAACGAAATCGCAAGTTAGAAATGTGGGAAAGAGAAATGAGAGAAATTAAAGAAGCTGCTCGTCAATTTTGCGAACGTGCGTAGGGAGGCAATTGACCCGTGACCCAGGACAAATGACCAGGGACCAGGGACCAGGGACCAATGACCAAAAAGTTTTTTCCCAAATTTGCGTAAAAGTTTTCCGCCTGAGCGATAGGTAAGTGTAACTCGCGATTTTAGGAGTTCTGCTGAGAGTCAATCTACTTTTGCGCGATCGCCCCTTGCCATCCCTGGACCCCAACATGGATCCATGATTGGTTTGAGATCAGGGAAAACTGGTTTTTCTTGCCAAAGCGGAAAAGCCCTAACCGTTGATAACCAACCCGGTTTCTGATTGCCGTTGCCGCCATTTAAGCGGTCTATTTTGCACTGCAAATTATTAACACACAAAATAATTTTTGTCAACAAAATTCAGGGAAAATACTGATGTTTTGAATCATTAGAACAGGTTTAATCAGTAATTAGCAGAAGTTAGAGGTTCAGGGTTTGAGCCATTGGCTTTGTGTAGCCTATTAAAAGGGGTCAAGTATTGCAATATTCAAAGGTAAAATCACTAGACTGAAATTAACCGGGGTTTAGGGAGAAATTTCAATCGGGCGATCGAGTACAGTCCCGACAATATAGAAGCACAACGGTGCAAGGCACGGCTTTAACTTTCTGGGATATGAGGGTGTTAATTGGAGTGATGGTGCTTTAAGTAGCTACTCTTCAAGGCGGTTCAGGACTTAAACCCGCGATCGACAACCCGTGACCCATGACCAATTATCGATTACCAAATTAGAGGAGCAAAATTAAATGGGTAATGTAGTAGGCATAGACCTCGGCAC
>CAYUEH010000564.1:0-3927 GCA_964442465.1 uncultured Laspinema sp.
CAGCCAAGCTGTGTAAAATACGGGACATAAAACTGGCTGAATCAAACCCTCTTAAAAGTAGCGCTACTGTCCTGATATGCTTAAAAATCTGCTAGGCGACCCCAACGCACGCAAGTTAAAAAAATATCAACCCACCGTCGTTGATATCAATCTCCTGGAAGAAGAAATCCAGGCCCTCGACGATGAACAACTAACGGCTAAGACAGCAGAATTCAAAGAACTGCTCTCCAAAGCCAAAACCATCGCCCAAGAAAAAGAAATTCTGGATGACATCCTCCCCGAAGCCTTTGCGGTGGTCCGAGAAGCCGCTAGGCGGGTTTTGGGGATGAGACATTTTGACGTGCAGTTGCTTGGGGGGACCATCCTGCACGAAGGACAGATTGCCGAAATGAAAACCGGGGAAGGGAAAACCCTCGTTTCTACTTTACCGGCTTACTTAAACGCATTAAATGGCAAAGGCGTCCATGCCGTCACCGTTAACGACTATCTCGCCCGACGGGATGCGGAATGGATGGGACAAGTCCATCGGTTCCTCGGGTTATCCGTGGGACTGATTCAACAGGGAATGTCCCCCACGGAACGCAAGAAAAACTACGCCTGCGATATCACCTACTGCACCAACTCCGAACTCGGGTTTGACTACCTGCGGGATAACATGGCAACCTCGATGGCAGAGGTGGTGCAACGGCCCTTCAACTACTGCATCATCGACGAAGTGGATTCGGTGCTCGTGGATGAAGCGCGGACCCCCTTGATTATTTCCGGGCAGATTGAACGCCCCACGGAGAAATACACCCGCGCCACGGAAATTGCTCTGGCGCTGAATGCTGAGGAGCATTATGAGGTGGATGAAAAAGCCCGAAATATCCTGTTGACCGATGAAGGGTTTGCCCAAGCTGAGGAATTGCTAGGGGTGACGGATTTGTATGACCCGGCGGATCCTTGGGCGCATTATATTTTTAATGCGATTAAAGCCAAGGAACTGTTTATCAAGGATGTGAACTATATTGTCCGGCAGGATGAAGTGGTGATTGTGGATGAGTTTACCGGACGGGTGATGCCCGGACGGCGCTGGAGTGATGGATTACACCAGGCGATCGAGGCGAAGGAACGAGTGGAAATCCAACCGGAAACTCAAACCCTGGCGACGATTACCTATCAAAACTTTTTCCTGTTGTATCCTAAGTTAGCCGGAATGACCGGAACTGCCAAAACAGAAGAAGCCGAATTTGAGCGGATTTATAACCTCCAAGTGACGGTAATTCCCACGAACCGCTCCCTCCAGCGTCGCGATATGTCCGACGTGGTGTATAAAAGTGAAGAAGGGAAATGGAAATCCATCGCTCAAGAATGTGCGGAAATGCACCAAGCGGGACGCCCGGTATTGGTGGGAACCACCAGCGTTGAAAAATCCGAGGTACTCAGCCGCCTGCTAAATCAACTGGAAATTCCTCACAACCTGCTGAATGCAAAACCGGAAAACGTCGAACGGGAATCAGAAATTGTCGCCCAAGCGGGTCGCAAAGGGGCCGTAACCATCGCCACCAACATGGCGGGTCGCGGAACCGATATCATTCTTGGCGGGAATGCCGAATATATGGCCCGCCTGAAAGTGCGGGAATACCTGCTACCTCGGATTGTGCGACCAGAGGAAGAAGGGGATATAAATGCGCCTAAAGTGGCTGGGCTCGATACCCGCAATAAACCGGAAGGGTTTGCGGCAACTTCTGAGAAGAAAGTCAAAACTTGGAAAGTCTCCCCACAAATTTTCCCCACCCAACTTTCTCGGGAAACGGAACAGCAACTCAAGGAAGCGGTAGAGTTTGCAGTCCAACAATATGGAGAACGGAAGCTGGCGGAATTAGAGGCGGAAGATAAAGTGGCAGTTGCCTCGGAAAAAGCCCCCACCGAGGACCCGGCAATTCAAAAACTCCGGGATATCTATAACCGAATTCGCGAAGAATACGAAGCGTTTACCAGCAGTGAACATCAAGAAGTGATTCAACTCGGTGGACTGCACGTCATCGGGACTGAACGGCACGAATCTCGCCGGATTGATAACCAATTACGGGGACGCGCTGGACGGCAAGGTGACCCGGGTTCTACGAAGTTTTTCCTCAGTTTACAGGATAACTTATTGCGGATTTTCGGCGGTCAGCGCGTCGAGTCCATGATGAATATGTTCCGGGTGGAAGAAGATATGCCGATCGAGTCTAAAATGCTGACTCGTTCCCTGGAAGGCGCACAGAAAAAGGTGGAAACCTACTACTACGACATCCGGAAACAGGTGTTTGAGTATGACGAGGTGATGAACAACCAACGTCGCGCCATCTATGCCGAACGTCGCCGAGTTTTGGAAGGATTAGACTTGAAAGAACAGGTGATTAAGTACGCAGAACAAACGATGGATGATATCGTGGAAGCGTATGTCAACCCCGATTTACCCTCGGAAGAATGGCAATTGGATCAAATGGTGGATAAGGTTAAAGAGTTTGTCTACCTGTTAGCGGATTTGGAACCGTCTCAACTGGAAGACTTATCCATTGATGAAATTAAAACCTTCCTCCATGAACAAATCCGGATTGCTTACGATATGAAAGAGGCGCAGGTCGATCGCATTCAACCAGGACTGATGCGGCAAGCGGAACGGTTCTTTATTCTACAACAAATTGATACCCTTTGGCGGGAACATTTGCAACAAATGGATGCGTTGCGAGAATCCGTTGGGTTGCGCAGTTACGGTCAAAAAGATCCGTTGTTGGAGTATAAGAGTGAAGGGTATGAGTTGTTCCTGGACATGATGACGGCGATTCGTCGGAATGTGGTCTATTCGCTGTTCCAATTCCAGCCGCAAATGCAACAAGCGCAAGCTGCTGTGGCGGAACGGTAAAGTGGAAGGTTGATGAAGACAGCGGATGGCAAATTCCAATTTGCGGACAAAGAGGACCCCACCCTAACCCGGACCTTGCCAAGGGGAGGGGACAAGAGGGATTCCGGTCCCCCTGCTTAAAAGAACCCCACCCTAACCCGGACCTTGCCAAGGGGAGGGGACAAGAGGTAGTTAATAGCTAAGGTCGGTTTTATCCGATTCAAAATCTAGCTAAAATTCCGGTCCCCCCCCTTAGCAAGGGGGGGTTAGGGGGGGTCCAAATGTTGAGGGAAACACTCCAATATTCAGCCAGGAAATTGATGCTTTTTAGCTCAATCTCCTGGTCAAAAGAACCCCACCCTAACCCGGCCCTTGCCAAGGGGAGGGGACAAGAAGAATTCCGGTCCCCCCCCTTAGCAACGCCATCGGGTTAGGGTGGGTCCAAAGGTTGAGGGAAACACTCCTCAAACTCTTTTAAAATTACCTAACATCTGTAACCTTGGATATTTACAAAACGCTACTACGTCCTCTAATTTTTTCAGGTGTGCAACCGGATCCGGAGTGGTGGCATCATCAAACGATGGTGGTGATGGAGTGGTTGCATCAGAATCGCGATCGCGCCACCATTAGCACGATTTTGTCCCAATTAAATCTCAGTTCTACGGTTGTTGATACCCGGTTAGAACAAACCCTCTGGAACATCAAATTTCCCAATCCCATTGGATTAGCAGCGGGATTTGATAAGAATGGGACAGTCGGGGGAAGTTGGTCTAATTTAGGATTTGGATTTGCTGAACTCGGGACGGTGACGTTTCATGCTCAACCGGGTAATCCTCGTCCCCGAATGTTTCGGTTACCCCAGGATTTAGCGGCTATCAATCGCATGGGGTTTAATAATCATGGTGCTGAAGCTTTAGCAAATTGCCTGAAGGAGGACCAAGATAAGGAAGAGGTGACTTCAGAAAAACCGATTATTGGGATTAATTTAGGGAAGTCCAAAATCACGCCTTTAGAAGAAGCACCTGGGGATTATTTAGGCAGTTTTCGGCTGTTGAAAG
>CAYUEH010000565.1:0-3911 GCA_964442465.1 uncultured Laspinema sp.
GGATAAGGCACAACATTCTCGCCAAAATAGCGATTATATTCAGCACCTTCTACCAATGCCGTTACTGCTGCGGCTAAACCGCTTTCAGTTAGTAATTGCTCAGACTCAGCCACTTCAGGGGTTGCAGGAGTGCGACCCAAGAGGTGACGGCAGAGTAATTCAGCCGCTTTTAAACTCGGATAAGGCTTGACAAACCGAGCTTGGTAGGCTTCAGAACTTGCCAACTGACCCACAAACTGACGGACCGAGATTTCACCGCGAATCAGTTGTGCTTCGGCGTGATTCAGGCGGAATTCTGCGGGAATTTCTTCGCTGTAGATATCCATCACCTGACGATAGATGGCATCGATCGCACTTTCCATCTCAGCCGGGTCTTTCTGCTCAGTTACGCGATAAATCCGCGCCACTTTGCTTGCCGTAGACCGTTGCGGCATCACACCACTCACAGACCGTCCCACTTGCACCACATCCAATTTATGCGCTGCTTGGGATGCCATTGCACTCGCCATTAGCGGGCCTTTGGTCGGGTCCATCGTCGAGTTCACCGGATCAAAACTTGGCACAACCAAGTCTTTATTCTGCTTCGTCAACTGGTTATACAGCTTCTCCGTATTCGGGAAGTTCGCTGCAGGCAGAGTCGGGAAGCGACGATAAGGAACCGTATCCTCATTAAACGCTTGCAGGTACTCCATACTGTTGACCATTGCCGTGATAAATCCTCGGATCCCTTGGGTCGCCAGAATTTGGTTATACTTGCGAATTTCCTGCTGATTCAACGGTGCACGACCTAAGAAATGCTTAGTTCCCAGTTCAATCACCTTGGTGTTCGGATAGGGGGTATAGAACTCCTTGACATACAGCTTGGAATTCCCCAATCCTTCAATAAACTCCTTCACGGTGATTTCGCCGTTCCGCAGTTTGCTTTCGATCGCGCTGAACTCATTCTTAATCACATAAGGATTCAAGTCGCGCTCGAAAATTTGGCGGTAAGCCGCTTGAATGACCGCTTGAGATTCCACCGGAGTGCGGTTGGTGAGCTTGAACACCTTGGTTTGTTCGCGGCGTTTGCCAACCCCTTGGCCGATGCGGGTTTCGATTTCTGGTACTGAGCGATCGGGAACCGTACCCAGTTCGATAAAGCGCGAGGGTTCGTCTTTCTCGACTTTGAGGTTCTTGTCGCCAATCGTGCCAACTCGGAGCGATCGCAGGGCTTGACCCCCCGGAGTCAGATAGCGCTCATAAGGAATCGTATCTTCCCCAAAGGCTTCCTCGTACTCCTTACTATCGATAAGCGCATCAATCAAAGCATAGAAGCCTTTCTTGGAGCAAATATCAAAGTAAGCATTCATTTCCTGGCGTCCGTAGGTCGGGCGACCTAACAAACGGCGGTGAATGTATTCGATCGCCTTACAAACATAAAGCGAACTCCAATACAGATTCCGGAACACATCAGACTTCGCCAGAGCCCGGATAAACTCCCGCAGAGTAATATCCCCGTTTTCCAGCTTAATCTCGTCTAACTTCAGCCGTTGAGCATCATAGACATCCCGGCCAAACACTTGGCGATAGGCTGCCGTAATCACCCCTTGAGTCGAACTTTCCGAGTATTTAACACTCACCCCTTGCACGGATTTGACCCCACCGCGCTGACCATACTGTTTCTGTCCACTGGGGATTTGATCCAGTTTGATCGCCTTCGCACCCAGAGAACCCGGAGACATACCCCGCGCTGCTGGATTGCTCAGTTGGTTGTTGATGCCAGGACCGCGATGAATCAGGATCCGGCGAGTGTCTTTGCCAAACGGTGCCGGACGGTTTTTCGGATTGCGGGTTTCTTTCGGGAAGATGGCCCCAAACTGGATTTCCAGAGGGTCATTCCCCACACCATAGGCGTGTTGATCCGGCAGAGGCCGGTTATAGTCCGCAAACAGGGTGATAAATTGAGGAACCTTGCGGAACGGTGCACTGTAATTAAACAGGTCAAACTGAGGTCCCCAGTTCCGGCATTCTTGGGCTTCTTGGCCCAAACCGCGCAGGTAAGGTACCGTTTCCTCGCCGAAATAATCAGAATATTCCTGAGAATCGACTAGGGCGTTCACCAAAGCGGCTAAACCCCCTTGGGACACGATCGCAAAGTATTTGTTAAACTCCTCGCGAGAACTCAGAGCACGACCGAGGAAATGACGGTGTGCCAATTCCACCACACGGCTGTTGACAAACTTTTCATAAAACTGCTGCCGATACAGGGGCGACAGACCCAAGCGCCGGATAAACTCTTTCGTCGTGATGGTCCCGTTCTTGACCTGAGATTCCAGGTAAGAGACGCTCAAGCTGTAGGCGCGAGTAATATCCCGCTCAAAGACTTGCCGATAGGCAGCTTTGATCACTTCTTCTTTTTCCGAGGACGAGAGTCCCGTCTTCATGACGAACTTCTGACGACGTTCGGAAGCGATGAAATAGATTTGCGGCAATTGCAAACCTTGTTTGTCACTGCTGCCGGTTTGACGGACTTTATCCGAAGGCGTCGGGGCTTTGAATTCGGTAATCAAAACCTCGAAATATTCGCTAATCAGGGTCCGGCTGACTTCATCCTGTTTGAAGTAGCTTAACGATGCTGCCTTCATTTCTTGCAATGCCACCAGGGTTGCCGAAGAAGAACAGGCTCGTTCAATGATTTCCCGCAAACCGCGCACGTTCACCGAAATGATGTTCGGGTCTCCGGCGACCATTGCATAGGTCAGGTAACGCAGGAACCAGCTCAAATCCCGCAGGGATTTGGTCATGTTTCCGGGACCGTAACGGGCAATATTAATCGGTTGGAATCCGGCGGGGGTGGGGCCGCTAGAGGAACTGAAAATGTTCCGCAAGCCTTCTAAGAACCCACCTTTGCTTTCCACGTATGTGGTGGTTCCCAGCATCATGCCCTGTTTGAGGTCTTGATTCGCACCCACGGGGGCGTTAACCACGATTGGTTCTTTGGGCTTCTCTAGGAACGCCATTGGCGATCCACCCGTGAAAATCCGGTTGGCGGCACGGGATACGATCAGTTCTGAATTTTTGGTCAGAACTTCCGCAATCTCCAGCCGTTTGGTTCCGGATTGGAAAAATGTCTGGAGTTCGGTCAGTTCGCTTTTTCCCGGAAAGCGGTCTTGTTGTTCCGCTTGGGAAATGGTCGCAACGGGGACGGTTTGATAGAGTTGCGGACGCGCAACTGAGCTTCCACCACTTGCCTTTACAGTCATCTGATTTCAAAAGCTCCCAATAGAATTATCATTTTGTGGCATCAATGGGTTTAGATGCCGGTTTAAACTGCCACACTGAGTCAGGATGAAGGATTGACGTTGATCAGGTTGTCCTTAATGTTGGCTTCCTCCCTTCGGCTTTCCCATGTCCTTTAACCCACTATCGGGGGTTTACTTTGACATAGTTTTTAGCTTAAAACGATTCGGTATCACCCCCTCTTATGTTAAGAATTATGTAGAACTTTGACCCAGTGGCTATCGTGCCATCATATTGGATTGCGGCACCTAACTGAGAAAAAAGATAAGTTTTGTTACGTTCTGAATTGTAAACTATAAATTGGTAATTTCAAACCTGTGATTTGTTACGGGTTAGGGGGCTTGGCGATCGCCTTTGCCCCTGTTGTGTTTCTGTCCATCATCTATCCATCATCTTGCGATTATGCCAAACTCTGAAGAGATTACTGCTGCGGTTAGACAACTGTATGATACTTATCCGTTTCCCCCGGAAGCCCTCCTAGATGAACCGCCACCGGGGTACAATTGGCGCTGGACTTGGCCTGCGGCTTATGCATTCTGCACTGGGCGCAAACCGGCAACTCAGGCGGTGCGGATTTTGGATGCGGGATGCGGGACGGGTGTAGGAACGGAATATTTGGTGCATCTGAACCC
>CAYUEH010000566.1:0-3910 GCA_964442465.1 uncultured Laspinema sp.
TCGGGGGGTGTTTGGACCGGGGTTATTGTTTACCTTTATTTTGAGTTTGATTTGCTTGCTGTGGGGGGATGTCTCTCATCTGGTGATGGTGACGGGTACAGGGTATCTCTCGTCGATGATGGCGGTGCATTTGAGTTTATGGCTCAATCGCGATCGCCCGGAGGTGAGATGGCCCCGGTGGTCTTTGCTGTTCCTGATGGTTGAAAGTTTCGTGATGGTGGTCGGGGGGTTCGCCTGGGGTTGGAATTATTGGCTGATGGGATTGTTGCTTGCCCCCACGATTCTTGTGGTTGATGCGCTAATCCGCCGCCGTGCTGTTGCCTTATTTCGGGTGGAGTGGTGGTTGGCACTCTATCGCCGTCGCCATTCAGGACAGTTCCAAAATTTTGATGTTTTACAAGTCGGTGTTTTGCTGTTTTTAATCTGTGGGGCGTTAACGGTGGGCTGGGTGGTCCGAACCGCGATTGATAGCAGCAGTTTAGATGTTGGTAGTGAGCTTTATGTGCTATCGTTGCTCAGTATTGCTTTGGTCGGGGTGGCGATCGCCTGTTGGACGACTTTGCCGCAAATTGCCTCAATTGTGGAAGCCCAAGAAGCCACGGATCACTTATTTAAGGTTGCCCTCGATCCGATTATGGTGATTGATGAGCAAGGGGCGATCGCCCGGGCGAATCCCGCCGCTTGTGAGCTATTTGGGGTCTCGGCTCAAGCCTTAGCCGGGGTGCAGATGGCCCAACTCTTACCCGAACTCAGGGATGCTCCCCAGTTTTGGCCTCCACGTTGTGAGCAGCTTGTCAACCCCAGGGCAGTTGCCTTCCTTGAGGAGCAATCCTCCGCAGAATCATCCGATCAAAAAACCGTAGAAGTCTCCCTGTCTTCTCGGATTCATTGGGATCAAATTGAGTATGTGGTGATTTTACGAGATATCACCCCGCGCAAACAGGCTGAAGCGAAATTAAAAGCCGCATTTGCCCGCCAAGAACAACTCACTGCCACGGCTACCCGACAAGCGCAGGAACTCGAAACTGCTTTATCGGAACTCAAACAAACCCAATCCCAACTGATTCAAACTGAAAAAATGTCCAGTCTGGGGCAATTGGTAGCTGGAGTCGCTCATGAAATTAATAATCCGGTCAACTTTATCTATGGTAATTTAACCCATACCAGTGAATATACCACGGATCTCTTGGAGTTAATTCGTCTTTATCAAGCCTCTTATCCTGAGCCAAATTCAGAGATTAAGGCGTTTATTGAGGAGATTGAACTCGCTTTTTTGGTGGAAGATTTGCCTAATATGATTGCTTCGATGAAACTGGGTGCGGATCGGATTCGGCAGATTGTTTTAACCTTGAGAAATTTCTCTCGGATTGATGAAGCAGACATGAAAGCGGTTAACATTCATGAGGGGATTAAAAGTACGTTATTAATTTTGGGGAACCGGCTCAAGCCCAAAGCCCAATGTCCGCGCATTGAAATCATTGAGGAGTATAGTGAGTTACCAGAAGTTGAATGTTTTGCCAGTCAGCTTAACCAGGTGTTTATGAATATTATCAGTAATGCGATCGATGCCCTCAATGAGTGGTGCCAAGCTCCTAATTTGACTCCTGATGAGGGAGAGGTCCCACCCCCAAGGATTACCATTCGCACCGCTGCCTTAGATTCGTACTGGGTGAGAATTACGATCGCCGATAATGGACCGGGAATTCCAGAAAGCATCTGCAACCGTCTGTTTGACCCCTTTTTTACCACCAAAGGTGTGGGAAAAGGAACAGGGTTAGGATTGTCGATTTGTTATCAAATTGTGGTAGAAAAGCACGGAGGGCGATTGTATTGTTCTTCGGAACCGGGAGAAGGGGCACAATTTTTCATTGAAATCCCGGTCCGGACGTCGAGAAAACCAGCCCCCTCGGAAGTGAGCCGTGCGAGCAATTAAAGCCACAACCCGCACCCTTCAGTGTGCTATGAACTCTTAAGAAGTGCGTTCGCAACAGGGTGCCGTAGGCATCACATCTGGCTCGCCTTTTCATACCCAATCCGGTTGTTAACAGTCTATTTCCTGGATGACGCCGCGCTTCTCGGGCTTCATCCGCGAGTGTCCCACCATGCTTCTGTGCGGGTTTTTATAGACATATCCGAACCGGATTCCGTATAAAATAGCGAGCTAGATGTGATGCCTACAGCACGCTCCACGAACGCACTCCTTAAGACTATACCTCATAACTGGGGGGACCGCCATAAATCTTGAGCAGGTTAAACATCCCATTTCATCCTGGCTCATCTATAGTCATGCACTTAACCTCACCCCCGACAGCCATTGGGTTTCTTTGTTAAATCTTCCTCACCCAACTGCTCAACTGTTGCCATCACCCCTCAACCCCAAAATCCCTCCAATCCTAAGACACCGGCAGCCGAATCATCAGATCCGTCCCCACTCCCAATTGAGACGGACAAGTGAGAGAACCACCATGACGGGAGATAATCGCATAACTCACCGATATAGCGCTTCTCATCTGTGTATGGTACAGCGATGGCGGCCCCAAACCGTCGGCGGCCCAGAACGGGCCGCCTTATGCTTTGAAACGTACATATTAGACCTCTTGCAAAAAAAAGGATTGATCCCCCTTTTCCCCCCTGATTATCCCCCTCCCGTCCCCCTTCCCAAGGGGGACGGGAGGGGGATAAATGTTTAATTCCACCGGGGGCTTTAAAGAATTTTGCAAGAGGTGTATTGAGTCCACTGAACCGCTATACTCTTAATAAAACCCGACCCAAAAACCTCGGATGAAGTGATTAAATTGGGATGTTTATTAGCAATTTTTGTTCCGTTTGAAATTACTTCTCATTTCCTCTCACAGTTAACTGGCATTAAAGTTTGCGCTCAAACACTAGCCAATTGGGTGAAGGAAAAGGGACCGTTGGCAACGTCCAAACTTTCGGAAGAACTCACGGCTTTTTCCAAGGAGAAAGCCCGAGTCCTGAACAACTATCTCCTGATCTCCAGTTAATGGCTTTAGCTTTAGCGGGTGATGGGGTGATGATGCCTTTTAGACCCCAGGAAAAAAGTTCGTCTGGAGCAACGCAATGGAGAGAAGTAAAAGTTGGGATGCGGAGCGAGATTAGGAGCGTCTGTTACCCGCGAGGGTAAACCCGCAACCAGGCTAAATAACCGTCGTCTAGTCGGGGTTCTCGGAAATATTCATGACCTATAGCATTCTTTGCGTGCCGTTGTAGAAGACGATGGCGGCCTCCAACCGTTGGCGGCCTGTGAACATCCGAGGGGAGCTAAAAATGTTACAAATCATTTAGGATTGCTATAGCTCCCTGACTGATGGTAGAAGACCTCCGCTCCGGACTTCAGGATGCCTCTAAGGTGTCGGGTTCGTGACGGAGCCGTAGGATTCTGGAATTTATATGATCACTTTCTGGCGCCGTTAAACGTCGTAGGGGTTTTAGATTTCTATCATGCGGCTGGATATTTATGGTCAGCGGCGGCTGCATATAAAGATGGCCGGACTCGCGCTGCAAAGGAATGGTTTAAACATTGGCGGCATGAATTGAGGCATGGCAATTCAACAGGAGTAAGCAGTGAGCTAAATACGGGGGCTAATTCTCGCTCTTTAAAAGCCAGTCAACGCCAGAGCGTCCGACGAGTACATGATTATTTTAAGGCCCCCGAAGAACACATTACTTATCAAGCCTTGGAAGATCGAGGATTACCAAGAGGTTCTGGCATGGTCGAGAGTGGTTGTAAATGGTTGATACAACAGCGTTTTAAAGGGGTGGGTATGCGGTGGAGTAGTGAGGGATTTAATCACCTGTTACATTTACGTCTGGCCTGGATAAATACTCGCTTTGATGATACTAAATCCGGTTGATCAAAGCATTAAAAATTGTAGGGTGGGCATTGCCC
>CAYUEH010000567.1:0-3893 GCA_964442465.1 uncultured Laspinema sp.
TCAAATGCGTCTAAAAAATATCTCGTCCTGCTTTGTCCTGGTTGGGTTGATTCTTCTGGGTGAAATCCAGTTTATCAAATTTCTTTCCCCTCAAGTTGGAGGGTTGCCGGTATTGGCACAAACTGGGGGAGAAAGTCTCGCTGAAGAAGCGCTGCAACTGTATGAACTCGGTTATGAACAAACCGATCGCGGACAGTTTCAGGAGGCACTGGCGACGTTTGAGCGCGCTTTGGCACTGGCGCGTCAATCTGGCGATCGCCACCTGGAAGGGGTGATTTTAAATGATATTGCCGTCGTTTATCGCATCCTCGGTGACTATCCCCAAGCGTTGGAATTTTTAAACCAAGCCTTCACCCTGCGTCAAGACATTAATGATACCTCGGGAATCGGACAAACTCTGGTCAATTTCGGTGCGGTTTATCAATCTCTATCCGACTATCCCCAAGCCCTCGATTACTATCAGCAAGCCTTGCCAATTCTTCAAGCAGAGCAGGAACGATATGGGGAAGCAGTAATTCTCACCAATATGGGAGAACTTTACAGACAGTTAGGACAACCGAAAAAGGCACTGACTTCATTTGAAAACGCTCTATCCCGGTTTGAAGAAGAAGGCGATCAGTTTGCAATGGGTATCGTTTTTGCCAATATTGGAGCCGCTTATGATGCGCTCGGGGAATTATCCCAATCCCTGGAATTTTACCAAAAAAGTTTGGCGATCGCCACGGAAGTTGAAGACAACCTCGGAATCGGTCAAACCTGGATTAATATCGGCGCAATTTATGAAAAATTAGCCGATTATCCCCAAGCTATTCAAGCCTATCAGCAAGGATTGGCGGTAATGATGGAGCTAGGCGAGTTAGATTCTATCGGACAAGCGTTTAACAATTTGGGTTCAGTTCATCGACGGATGGGGGACTATGCTCAAGCCTTAGATTTCTATGAGCGCGCCTTAGAAATTCGGGAAAATATGGGCAATCGAGCGGGAATGACTGTCACGCTCAATAATAAAGGCGTCGCCTTATTTGAAGCCGGGAAACTTCCTGAAGCGACGGAAACATTATATGCAGGCATTGATGTTTTAGAATCCTTACGTCCAGGATTGAGCGATATCAATAAAGTCTCCATTTTCGATAAATATCGCCATACTTATGGAGTGCTGCAAAAAGCCTTAATTGCCCAAAATCAAGCTGAAAAAGCATTAACCGTAGCAGAAAGAGGTCGCGCTCGGGCTTTTGTGGAATTAATTGCTAAACGGCTTTCTCCAGAAGCGGTGCAAGAATTTGCTACTCGCCAAATTCCTCCCCCTACCATTCCAGACATTCAGCAAGTCGCAGCAGAGCAAAATGCGACGTTGGTTCAATATTCAATTGTGGTAGATAATGCTGCTAAAAATTCCGCTTTGTTCATTTGGGTGGTAAAACCCACAGGTGAAATCACGTTTCGGGAAGTAGATTTAAGCCAGTTAGAAGAATTTCGTGATAATTTAGTCCCGTTTTTGGTCAGTGAGGAAACCGACGCATCCTCGGAAACGCTATTAACCGCATTGGTGCGAGGCAGTCGTTCTTTTATCACAGAAACCCTGCCCAGTATTCCCCGAGGCGAAGTTGACCCGAAACACTTCAAGAAACTGCACGAATTATTGATAGCACCCATTGCGGATTTACTTCCCCAAACTCCCGAAGAAAAGGTGATATTTATTCCTTATGAGGAGTTATTTTTTGTGCCGTTTCCCGCGCTGATTGATGAGAACGATCGCTACTTAATCGAAAAACATACTATTCTCACATCCCCCGGGATTCAAGTGTTGCAAATTGCTCGAAAAGCCAAACGCGATCGCCCCAGGGAAACAGAAGGTGCTTTAGTCGTGGGTAATCCGGTGATGCCGATTTTTGCCAGAAACCCGGGAGAACCAGCAGTGGGATTGGGTAATTTACCGGCGGCGGAACAAGAAGCAATGGCAATTGCGGCGATGCTGAATACTCAACCGTTAATCGGAAGTGAGGCAACTGAGACGGCAGTGGTAGAACGGATGGGTTCTGCTGGCATTGTCCATCTGGCAACCCACGGGTTTCTGGATGATTTTAGTGAGTCGGGTTTGTTGGGAGCGATCGCCTTGGCACCGAGCGATCGCGATGACGGATTGCTCACTTCTGAAGAAATTATCGGGTTGGAGTTGAATGCGGGTTTGGTGGTGTTGAGTGCTTGCAATACAGGGGGAGGAAGCATTACCGGCGATGGCATTATTGGATTATCTCGCGCCGTCATCGGTGCCGGGGCCGAAAGTGTGATTGTCTCGTTATGGACAGCCGACGATCAGGCAACCGCACAATTGATGCAGGAGTTTTATCGGGTGTTATTCCAAACTGGCGATCGGGCGGTAGCTTTGCGACAAGCGATGCTGGCAACGATGCAACAGTATCCTGATGTGAAACTGTGGGGAGCATTTACCCTGATTGGGGAATCGGCAAGTCGGTGAGAAATGGCGATTCGGGATTCAGGATAGACGAGTTTTGGGCGATCGCGTTGTTTCATTTTAGCCGCCAAAAACCACCGGAGGTCACGGATAAAGCCCCTTGTAGTCAGGCCAGCGCCATTTTTGCCTTCAGCTCATGGGGGGGAGGAATTTTGTTGATTTCTACTTTTCATTAGTGTAGCCCTTTTGAGGCGTATTTTTTCACTAATATACTGTAATCTACTCGCTTGATCTAACTGTATTTGGTCTTTATTCTGTACTCCTTCTACTATATAGAGCGAAGTTGGAGGTACTAAATGCCAGCTACATGGAACAACTTCTAGTAGCCACCAATCAAATAAATCTCGTCTCCCATAGGAACCTGGAAAAATCGCATATCCTTCTAAACAATCCTCTAAAATTTCTAAAAGGGCTGCTTTTGAGTGGTGGTAATCTAAAACTCGGATGGAATTTTTAAATACATCTATAGCTTCATAGATAATTTGTAAACTTGCCATCTTATCCCACTTAGAGGAATTAATTTTTTCCGATATAAAATCCTCTAAATTTTTAAGTTTTTCTGCCTGAAAGTGATAATTAACACCTCTTGAACTAGCTAATGGATCGATTATGTTCGATAATATCCATTTTTCTATAAGATGTATTGTTTGCTTTGTAAAACCATTTTCAGGGTGATAGTATTCTACGGTTGGCTCTACTAATACAGCAAAAATTAGGGTCATCCATACATAACGGATCTGACAGTATGTCTTATCCCTTTCATGAAAAAAATCTAAAACTTCATTTAAGGCATCTTCAAGAGATACTCTTCCATCTGCCTCGGGTTCATAAAGTTCTTCATAATGCTCCTGATTAATTTTGTTCAGCAAGGCTTTAAGAGGGTCAGGTATCTTATCTAACAGTGTTAACTTCCTCTTGGAAAAATAGTTAGGTGACTGGACCATAAACATTGCCTCCATTACTATCAATTGGGTAAATAGGGATGGTCCCAAAAGAGTTTGACCTCTATATTGGGGAATTTTTGCTCAAACTGCTTAATGATATGGGTACAA
Organism: uncultured Laspinema sp.; assembly: GCA_964442465.1. Taxonomy (GTDB): domain Bacteria; phylum Cyanobacteriota; class Cyanobacteriia; order Cyanobacteriales; family Laspinemataceae; genus Laspinema. Next base: position 3,526 of record CAYUEH010000567.1, read on the forward strand.
CTTTGACAAGGTTCTAGTTCGGTGTAAAGATAAACTTTTCCTTCTACCTGAAGAGAATAGTATCTGTCCAATACATCGCCGAGTGCTGATAATACTTTATATTCGGCATCTGTATCCATTACCCTTGCAGTACGAGAATCTTGACTTGGCTCAAATTGTCCCCCTTCTGACTTAGACTTGGGTTTAGGAATAGGGCTGTTTTTTCCTCCTTTTGATGTGCCTCCGACACAAAACAGTATTTCATTGTTTAGATGGACTTCAGCGATCGCAACATTCGATTTAGGAAAGGGTTTGTTAAGGTATCTATCTCGAATTTTGGTAGCACCCTGTTGCAAACGCTCCTTGACTAGGGTTTCTACTTCTGAAAA
>CAYUEH010000568.1:0-3889 GCA_964442465.1 uncultured Laspinema sp.
GCCACAATTTCGCGGTTTCTCCCCCGTTCGTAGTAACGACTTCAGTCGTTCTCTTGTCCTAGTTCGTAGTAACGACTTCAGTCGTTCTCCCCTACAATAAATCCCGAACATCAGAAACCACCCCATTAATCGCAGCAGCAACAACCATTGCCGGACTCATTAATAAAGTGCGACCTTCCGAAGACCCTTGACGACCTTTAAAATTGCGATTAGAAGAAGAGGCACTAATTTGACTCCCTTGCAACTTATCCGGATTCATCGCCAAACACATCGAACAGCCCGATTCCCGCCATTCAAAGCCCGCTTCCAGGAAAACCTTATCCAATCCTTCCGCTTCCGCTTGCTTTTTAACATCCTCAGAACCCGGAACAATAAAGGCTTTAATTCCCGGTGCAACTTGACGACCTTTGGCGAATTTTGCTGCTTCTCGTAAATCACTAATTCGCCCATTGGTGCAGCTTCCCACAAAGCAAACATCGACTTTAGTTCCGGCAATGCGATCGCCTGGATTCAGTTTCATATAGCGATACGCTTCTTGCGCGATCGCCCGATCGCTATCGGATAATTCCTCCGGTTTCGGAATCGTTTCATTAATCCCAATTCCTTGTCCCGGTGTAATTCCCCAAGTCACCGTTGGCTGAATGTCTGCCGCATCAAAAACGACCACATCATCATATTCCGCATCCGCATCACTGCGGATACTCGTCCACCATTCCACCGCCTGATCCCACTCTTCCCCTTTCGGTGCAAATTCTCTCCCTTTGAGATAGTCAAACGTGACCTGATCCGGATTAATATATCCACATCTAGCCCCGCCTTCAATGGCCATATTACAAACGGTCATCCGTTCTTCCATCGACATTTGCTCAAAAGTGGTTCCGGCATATTCGTAGGCATATCCCACGCCGCCATTCACCCCTAATTTGCGGATCAGGTGCAGGACAACATCTTTGGCATAAACCCCCGGATTCAGAGTGCCATTGACTTCAATTTTCCGAACTTTGAGCTTAGAAAGCGCCAAAGTTTGAGAAGCGAGGACATCGCGCACTTGACTGGTACCGATTCCAAAGGCGATCGCCCCAAATGCGCCGTGAGTTGAGGTGTGCGAATCCCCACAGGCGATCGTCATTCCCGGTTGGGTGAGTCCCTGTTCCGGTGCAATCACATGGACAATTCCCTGCCGTCCTGACCCCACATTATAAAAGCGAATATCATGGGCCTTACAATTGTCCTCTAACGCGACAATCATCTCTTCTGCCAGGACATCGGCAAAAGGACGCGCTTGATTTTCCGTCGGCACAATATGGTCTACCGTTGCCACCGTCCGTTCTGGAAACAACACCTTCAGTTCCCGTTCGCGCAACATGGCGAATGCTTGGGGACTGGTGACTTCGTGGATGAGGTGCAGTCCAATAAACAACTGGGTTTGTCCGGAGGTTAGAGTCCCGACGGTATGTAAATTCCAAACTTTATCGAAAAGTGTCCCCTTACTCATAACTTGATCGGGCTTCGTTGATGGGTGCAATCTTTTATCTTAGAGCGAATCGTCGGCAAGGTGTTGGAATTCGCAGGTTTTATTAAAGATTGGGGGATTTGTCATTGGTCATTGGTCATTGGTCCTTTGTCCTTGGGGGATGGGGGAGGTGGGGGAGATGTCCTCGTGACTTGGCTCTGCCGAGTCACGCATTCTTGCGGCTCTGCCGCCTGTATGGGGACTGGAGCTTAAGTCTCCAGATTATCTAACTCGGTAGAGCCAAGTCACGAGGAGGAGGGACAGGAGGCAGAGCCTCCAGATGGCGTGACTCGGCAGAGCCAAGTCACGAGGAAACCGAGCTATACTGCACTTCCGGTCCCCTCCCCTTGGCAAGGGGAGGGTTAGGGTGGGGTCCCTCTTGAAGGGCGTCAGCCAAGTCAGGAGGCAACGACTGAAGTCGTTACTACAAACTGACCTATCCTCTACGCTAAGGCAGGGACCGGAATGGTCAAGTGGGGATAGAGGGGGAAGCGATCGCACAGACTAGCCACCCGTTGGCGACAATCGGCTACGATGGACTCATCCTCGGGATTTAACAGCCGATCGCTGATGATGTTGGCAATTTCAGTAAATTCCGGGGTTCCCATGCCGCGAGTGGTCATAGCAGGGGACCCTAGGCGCAATCCACTGGTGACGAAGGGCGATTGGGGATCAAACGGAACAGTGTTTTTATTCGCGGTGATATGCACTTCGCTCACCAGTTTATCCGCTTGTTTCCCGGTCATATCAACCGATCGCAGGTCCACCAGCATCAAATGATTATCCGTTCCATCACTCACCAGTTTCAGTCCTCGGCTTTGCAATTGCGCTGCCATTGCCTGTGCATTGGCAATCACTTGGCCCGAATAGGCTTTAAACTCAGGTTTGAGGGCTTCTCCGAAGGCGACGGCTTTTCCGGCGATGACGTGCTCTAAGGGTCCGCCTTGGGTGCCGGGGAAGACCGCTTTATCGAATTTTTTGCCCAGTTCCTCGTCGTTGGTGAGGATTAACCCACCCCGAGGACCACGGAGGGTTTTGTGGGTGGTGGTGGTGACAACGTGGCAGTGGGAGAGGGGATTGGGATGATGTCCCGTAGCGACTAATCCGGCGATGTGGGCAATATCCGCCATTAAATAGGCCCCGACTTCATCGGCGATCGCCCGGAATTTCTCGAAATCAATGATTCTGGGATAGGCAGAATAGCCGCAAATAATCATTTTCGGCTGATGTTGCTTCGCCAAGTCGCGAATTTGGTCATAATCGAGGCGTTCGGTTTCGCGACTGACGCCGTAATGTTCGACTTTAAACCATTTGCCGGAGACGTTCACAGGAGACCCGTGGGTTAAATGTCCCCCATGAGAGAGGTCCATTCCCATGATGGTATCCCCCGGTTGCAACAGGGCCAGGAATACGGCAAAATTGGCCTGAGCACCGGAATGGGGTTGGACGTTGGCATGGGCGGCCCCGAATAGCTGTTTAGCGCGATCGATGGCGAGTTGTTCAATTTTATCGACAAATTCGCATCCGCCATAATAGCGCTTACCGGGCAATCCTTCGGCATATTTGTTGGTCAGAACTGAACCTTGGGCGGCTAAAACTGCGGCGGAGGTAAAGTTTTCGCTGGCAATCAGTTCGATGCCATCCCGTTGGCGCTGTAATTCTTGCTGGATGTAACCTGTAAGCTCTGGATCGGTGGTTGCTAGGAAGTCTAAGTTGGTCTGAGTCACGGCTGAACCTCTATGGAAGAAAACAAAACTATCACGAATCTTGGGGAACTGGCTAGATCGACTGGGCTGTTCGATGCGGGAGTCCAGAAGTCAAAATCGCACAGGGGTACCGGGGGGCGATCGGGAAAATTCCCCGATTGGAGACTCTTGATTATAGTACAATTTCCAGCCGCTCTGAAACTGAGTCTTGCTCCGAACTTACGCAGTTGGGAAAAAAAATCCTAGATGTAGAGGCGATTCGCGAATCGCCTCTACAGAAGAGCGTAAATTTTCCAAATCTGCGTAAGTCCTGTTGCTGAAAACCGTCCCTGGGGACTTTCAAGGCGACCCAAGGCGGCGGCAAGTTGGGATTTGGGCTTAAAAATCTGGAAAACTGCAACGGAAGATACGGTTCCTAATATCACAAAACGTTAAGCTTTAGCCCAAATTTCCCAAGATTTCCCAAGTGTTGACCTAAGATAGATGCAGTGGCATCGGCGATCGCCAGGAGGTCTCGAATGCTGGTTATTGTAATGGAAAATCAAGTGCTTGCTCCCCGGCAAGTCTGTCAAAGCTGTTTACTTGCGGATGCGAGTGGTCAACCCCGATGGCGGGGGGGACAACTCAGTTGTGGTCATGTCATGACAAAATGCTCGGAGGCTCAACCGGA
>CAYUEH010000569.1:0-3887 GCA_964442465.1 uncultured Laspinema sp.
TTCGTGAACCTTGGGGGTTCAAGATCTAGCCCTGTCAAGGTGTATTTGGAGGGGTTTGGTCCGATCACCCTCAAGGTGTATTTGTAGGGGTTTGGTCCGATCGCCCTCAAGGGGTGTAATGCGATCGCCCCAAAAAGAGAGATGACCCTACCCCTAACATTAGGGCAGAAGAGGGTTTGGTGACCAAACCCTAGCCCTGTCAAGGTGTATTTGTAGGGGCGCTTCGAGAAGCGCCCTTTGTAGAGGCGCTTCTCGAAGCGCCCCTACATTCCATCCCTCTTTTTCGTCATGAACTTGACAATTTGGACTGGCGAAAAACGAATCGCCCCTACAGGAAACAACGATTTTTCATAGATTCAATTTACCACCTTGACAGGGCTAGTGACCAAACCCCTACCAGAAACAGCGATTTTTCGTTATTAAATTTACCACATTGACAGGGCTAGGGTTCAAGATCTACCCACTGAGATCGGTCCCTTTGTGATTCAGTCATTTTTAGGGGCTTGTTCCCAGTTCAAACCCCTAGAACCTGGGTACAGTAGGATTCGCTTCAGATGACGGTTAGCAAGTTGTGGGCCCGATTGGGTGCCCGGAAAGAAGGGGTGAAAAAAACCGGGTTGGTCTGACTGTTACGGTATCGGAGTCCTAGGCTACAAGAGACGGTCTCCTTTGCCAAGAAAATACAAGGGGACCGACTCAATTTATCAAAAATTCAAAAACCCAGGGAGACAAGGACAGAGATTGCGGATAGAATCAGATTAATAATACAGTTTTGAGCCATCAAGATATGAGTACCATGAGAAAGCGCAGGAATCGCAGAAAATAACTGCAATAGGACCATGAGAAACCATCGCTTTTGACCCTTGCCCTCCGGCTAATCCAGCCGAATTTAAAAAAAAGCGGTTTTCTTCAGATTCCCCTTAAAAAATTTATTAAATAAAAACACCGATTAATGCCACAACTAAAACTGAGCGATTCCATCCTTAATCGCCAAGAACTAGCGTCGTTGGATGTATTGGTTTCCCCTATCTGGATTTGGGACTTTGACCAAAAGCAGGTGTGGTGGGCAAATGCTGCGGCCCTAGGTCTATGGCAGGTAAAAAGCCTAGCAGAACTGCCAGCAGGAAATTGGAGTAACCCATTTGACGAGAATTCAAGCGGGATTGAACTGGAACTAGAACAATTAGAACAGGGGACAACGGTGGTGAAACAATGGACCTTTCAAGCGGATGGTGAACCCGTATCCATTCGCTGTGCTTGTTCGGGAATTCGGATTGAATCGGGAAGAATGGGGGTCTTGGTGGAGGGAATGACGGAGGTCATGAAACGCCATGACTGGGAACTCTGGCGATCGAATGAAGTGCTTAGGCAGGCGACGGTGATGATTTCCCTGTACAAAGCTGATGGCACGATGGTGATGCAGAACCCGGTGGCACAGCGGTGTTATGGGGAGGAAAAACGGGGGGAGAATTCGCTTAAAAATGCTTGGAAAGAACGATTTGTCAGTCGCCGGGATGCGGAACGAGCGTTAGATTGCATTGAAGCAGGGAATGTCTTCTATCACGAAACCCAGATGCAAACTTTACAGGGGGTACGATGGCACGCCGTCGAGATTCGGAATGCGAAGGATCCGGTGACGGGCGATCGCGCGGTTCTGGTGAATGAGAAAGATATTACGGAACTCAAGGAAGCATCCTTTCAACTCCAACAGCGCGATCGCCTGTTAGAAGGGGTGGCATTAGCCACTTATGCCCTGTTAACCGCCCCCAATCTATCGGAGGCAATTTCTAAGGCATTGGCTGAATTAGGAAATGCTGCCGGAGTCGATCGCGCCTACCTGGTGGAAAATTACCAAAGTCTGACCGAAGAACATCTGATGCGGATGTGCTGGGAATGGGTTGGGGAAGGCATTCCTTCCTCGAAGGAGAAACCGGAATTCCAAACCCTTTCTTATGAGGAAAATTTACCGGGGTGGTACGAGACCCTCTGTACGGGAAAAGCGATCGGGGGCAGGGTTAAAGATTTAAGCGACACGGAACGAAGGCTCTTAGAAGCACAAGGGATTCAATCCATTTTAGTCATGCCGATCGCCATTGAAGGGCGGTTTTGGGGGTTTATCGGCTTTAACGATTGCCATCATCAACGGCAATGGTCCGAAACAGAAGAATCGATTTTAAAAGCAGCAGCGGGCAGCATTGGAGGGGCGATCGCCCGCCACCAAGCGGAGTCCAAACTGGCGACCTTGAATGCTCAGTTAGAGGCGATCGTGGAGGAACGCACCGCTAAATTAAAAGCCGCCAATGATCGACTCAGAGCGGAAATTTCCGAAAAAGCTAAAATCGAAGAAAAATTGCGGCATAATGCGTTTCATGATGCCCTAACGGAACTTCCCAACCGGACGTTATTTATGCAGGACCTGCGTCAGGAGTGGGAACGAGGTAAACAAAATCCTAACTATTTATTTGCGGTTTTATTTTTGGATCTGGATCGCTTTAAAGTGATTAATGATAGTTTGGGTCATGGGGTGGGCGATCGCCTGTTAATCGAGATTGCTGAACGCCTTCGCAAGACCCTGGCGGTCCGTCCCCATAGTTTCCGGCGCAATGAACACACGATCGCCCGTCTGGGAGGGGATGAATTTGCCATCCTCCTCAAAGATATCCGCGCCTTACGCACCGCAAGGCGAGTGGCGGAACGAATTCATGCTTGCTTAACCCGTCCTTTTGCGATCGAAGGACAAGAAGTGTTTACCAGTGTGAGTATCGGAATTGCCCTCAGTTCCCGGGGTTACGGACGCCCCGAGGACCTGTTACGGGATGCGGATATCGTTATGTATCGTGCCAAAGCCCTGGGGCGCTCTCGCCATGAGGTTTTTGATACCGCCATGCACGATCGCGTCGTCCGATTACTCAAGCTCGAAAACGACCTCCGGCGCGCCATTTCCGAGGGAGAAAAGCGACTGCCCAACCCCCGGTTTTACCTCTCTCCCACCCCGGATTCAGAAAGCCATGACAGCGGAGAAGACGGGGGTATTCAGTCCCCATCCTTGCCCTTTAATTCCGTCAAAAAGCCCTCCGCCTTCACCTTGCATTATCAGCCAATTGTCTGCCTCAAAACCGGACGAATTGAAGGATTTGAGGCCCTATTGCGATGGGAACATCCCGAACTCGGGTTTGTTCCTCCGGGGGAATTTATCTCTATCGCCGAGGAAACAGGCTTAATTGTTCCCCTCGGTCAATGGGTACTCCGTGAGGCGTGCCAACAGTTGCGCATCTGGCAAGAACAATTTCCCCAATCGTTACCCTTAACCGTAGCGGTTAACCTATCGGGACGGCAATTTTCCCGGGTAGATTTGATCGCACAAGTGGATCGGATTCTGGCCGAAACGGGGATCGAGGGCTGTATGTTAAAGCTGGAAATTACCGAAAGCGCGATCGTGGATAATCCTGAATTAGCCACCGAAATGCTGTTGCAGCTTAAAGAGCGGAAAATCAACCTCTGCATGGATGACTTTGGTACCGGGTATTCTTCCTTGAGCTACTTACATCGGTTTCCCCTGGATACATTGAAGATTGACCGTTCCTTTGTGAATCGGATTGGAGTTGAGGGGGAAAATTCCGAAATTGTGATGACTATTGTCAGTTTAGCTCACGATTTGGGCATGGAAGTGATTGCCGAGGGAGTGGAAACATCCGCCCAATTAGAGAAACTCCAACAACTCGGATGTGCGATGGCTCAAGGGTATCTGTTTTCACCCCCGGTGGATAGTGAAAAAGCGTCTCAGTTGCTGATTCATGAGGGGAGGTTAGTCACCAATTGGTAACAGAGCAGTAGCCCGGTCAAGGTGTATTAATTTGTGTATTGATTTGTAGGGGCGCAAGCATTGC
>CAYUEH010000570.1:0-3884 GCA_964442465.1 uncultured Laspinema sp.
GAACAGGTGCAGCAACAATTAACCCTCAAGCCTTTACCTTTAGGATATATTGGCCCAGATTTAGGGGATAATTATATCACACCCGCAGAACATTTGCACCCGGAATTTTTACGATTTGCCGATCGCACGGTGGTGGAATTAAAGAATTTTGTCACCGGGGCCAATGAGACCGGCTATCATGTCGTGGGTGCCAATTGGGGGGAACAATTTCCCTTAACCGATCGCCTCGTCGATTTACGCAAATCCCAAGCAGGCGATCGGGCGGTTCATGACCCCAGTCAAGTCCTCAAAAGTGCCCGAGGCATCGAAGTCGGTCACATCTTCCAACTGGGAACTAAATATTCCCAAGCCTTGGGGGCAACCTATACCAATGAACAAGGGGATAACGTCCCCTTAATCATGGGATGCTATGGCGTGGGAGTCTCTCGATTAGCCCAAGCAGCCGTAGAGCAATCTTATGATAAAGATGGCATCATTTGGCCCGTGGCAATTGCTCCTTATCATGCCATTATTTGCATTCCCAATATTTCCGATGACCAACAGGTGGAAGTGGCCGAAAACCTTTACACCGAACTCAATGCCGTCGGCATCGAAACCCTGTTAGATGACCGAGAAGAACGGGCTGGAGTCAAATTCAAAGATGCGGATTTGGTGGGAATTCCCTATCGAATTGTGACGGGTCGTTCTCTCAAAGCAGGTAAAGTAGAAGTCGTAGAACGAGCGACTAAAACCTCCCATGAAATTGCCATTTCTGAAGTAGCAGCTACCCTCAAGCAATGGATTGATGCCGCTTTGTCTTAACCTGTTCCTGATGGCGAGGAATGAGTCAGCCAAACTGAAGCATGATTTCTCTATCTGTAGGGGCCATTCGCAAAGGATGCCCCTATAGAGCGAGTGGGTTCAAAGAATCTGCGGAATGGGGGTTCATACCAAATTCGGTTGTTAAAAGTCTATAAAAACCCGCAGGCTCAAGCCTGGGGGTTTTTATATAGCTGTAATCAAAAAGAAAAAACAAGGGTGCGATCGCCCGAGTAGGCGATCGCACCGCTTAAAAATTGCCAGAGTTCGACCTTAGCACATCGGAGGGATTGTCATCGGCGATCGTCTCGAATCCCGGAACCCCTGAGTGATGTCATCAAGCCGAACCCGGGTCACCGAACTGGAAACTTAAACGTCATACACCCGGGCTTCATCTGCCTCGGGGTTTTCTTCGCAGTATTCCTCAAAAGCAGTCTTGGACGGTTTCATCGCCCGTTGATGAGACGCTTCGGCTTGTAGTTCTTCCACGGCATCCCAAGCAGCCGCACATTCTTTAGAAGTTGGGCCTTTTTCTGCACAGATAGCGCGGGCTTCCTTAACCGCTTTTTCCAGTTCACTCTCGAACTGTTTAGCTTTCGGTTTCTCGACGAAATCACTCTTCGTTAGAATATCGCTCACGGAAATAATCCCAAGCAAGTCTCCTTTGATAACGGGAGCACGACGGATGCCGCTATTGGCGAACAACCGCGCCACATATTCTACACCGAGGTCGGGATTGACAACGATACAGGGTTTGGTCATAATTTCATACACCCGCATCTGTTTCGGGTCATGTCCAAACGCCGCGACTTTGTAAACGATATCCGTTTCGGTGACAATGCCATAGGCATCTTCATCATGGCGACGGGATACGACTAACGCCCGCAATCCCTTTTCTTTCATGAGCTTAACCGCTTCAGCAACAGTGGCGGAGCCGCGAATGCTCACCACGTCTTGGGTCATAATATCTTGAGCTTTCATCATTCTTACTTCCCCTCGGGGCCAATTATTTTTAGGGTTCTTGATCGATCGTATAATAAAATGGGGCATCCGCAGCGAGGAGGGAGCAAATTGAGTCGGTTAGCGGTGTAAACCGGCTTGCCAAATCCCAATATAAACGCGCTCTGCCTGTGGAGTGCCGGAGGATGTGGAGCGGATTTCCCACTCGATCGCCCCTTTGAGATGACCCAAGGCAAACCTGTAGCGGCGCACCTGACCCTGCCAGACTTGTTCAAATCCGGAGGTGATTTCTTCATTGAGTTGGCAACCTAACATACTATTTAAGGTGCCTAAAATAATGTCCGTATTGACGGTTTGAGCAAAGGATGCTTCGGTTTGCTGCAAGAGTAGGGATTGGCGATCGAACAGGAATCCTAGACTCACCTCATGGGGAATCAGGTCATAACTGACCGCATGAGTATTGGGCCAATATCCCGGAAGGGTTTGACTGGGAAATCCAAACATTCGGAAGACTAAATCTTGATGAATTCCCGGTTGAAATCCAGGAATCCCTAAACCGATGGGTTCCTGACGGCAGGGGATATTTTCTGGGTTGAGGGTCGGTTCTTCAAAGGGGTTAGACTCTCGAAGGATCGAGAGGAGGGCCCGGGGACCCGAGTTGGGTCCGACTGCCTGGGAGTCCCAACGGGCGGGAGAATGCACGAATACCACCGAAAGTCCCGTGAGGACAAGACTGATGAGGCTAACCTGACTAATCAAAATCATCGCTCGATTCCTGACAAAGGATCCTGCACCCGTGATGCGGCCAAACGTGGCACGAAACGTTTTTAAATCGTAGTCCAGGGCGATCGCCCTGCCATGTCCGGTTCAGCGATCGCGCTGAACATGGCAAAAACTAAGTAGATATGGGGTTACAGTACATCGGGAGAGTGCTGTGAATGTTGCCCCTAGGGAAGATAGACTGGGCAACAAGGCCGATTGTTCGAGGTGCGATCGCAAGGGTTCGAGGGTTGACAACTGATGCATTCACGCCCTAGGCAGCCCCAGGGGAATCTCCAGCCCGGTGACCGGCTGATCCCAGACCCTAAACGCTCAATTTCCGGTCAATCCACATCGCATTCAGTGAAAAGAAAAAGAGGCCAAATCCTGGGCGACTCGCGCAATGGGTGCTATTGGTGGATCACCCCATCGGGCATAATGGCTCCAGTCAACTTCACATCCCGGAGGTTTGTCCGATACAGATTCGTGTCCATCAAAATGGCTCCCGTGAGGTTGGCTCCCGTGAGGTTGGACCAACCCAGATTGGCTCGATACAAACTGGCCCCTTCTAAATTCGTCCCGCGCATGGTGGTCCAACTCACGTTGGTTCCCCGAAGCTGGCTGTTCGTTAAGTCTGCTCCGGCTAGATTGGATCCACTCATATTGGCTCGACTCAAGTCAGAATCTCGAAGATTAACGCCGGTTAAATTGGCTCCATTTAAGGTGGCATTGGTCAGATTCACCTTTTCCATAATCGCCTGAATCAGAATGGCGATCGTCAGATTGGCCCCTTCTAAATTAGCTCCGGTTAAATTGGCTTCACTTAAGTTAGCTCGACTGAGATTCGCTTGAGTTAATGTGGCTTCTTTGAGATTCGCCCAACCCAACCGAGTCTCGCTGGCAAGAGCCTCTACCAGTTTAGCTTTCTGTAAATTGGCTCGTTCGACAATGGCTCGGCTGATATTTGCCAGACTTAAGTCTGCCTCACTTAAATCTGCTCTACTTAGGTTCGCATTAATCAGATTGGCTTCTCGCAGGTTGGCTTGATGAAGGTTTACCCCCATGAGATTAGCTTCTCGCAGGTTCGCTCCCGTGAGTTTAGTCGAGGTCAAGTTGGCCTGACGCAGGTCAGCATCGCGAAACGTCACTTCACTTAAGTTCAGTCCGGCTAAGTTGGCACCAATCAAGTTGAGGTTGCGAAAATCTCTTTCTCCAGTGGCATATCGCTCTAGTAATTCATTTACATCCATGTCCTGTCGCCTCTTTGCTATCGCTCTGTGCAAGTCTAGTGGTGGGTGCTTCCAATGTATCGTCTTCAATGTCAAAAATCACTTTTAAGAGGAATTGAAAGTGGGGGATGGGGGATT
>CAYUEH010000571.1:0-3877 GCA_964442465.1 uncultured Laspinema sp.
GTCTCTGCCTTACATGGGGAAGTTTCCCGGAAGATGTGGCATATTATGTATCCCGATCGCCCGATGGAAGAAGTCCCGATCGGTCATATTACCAATGGCGTGCATCAGCGCACCTGGACTGCACCTATGCTGAGTGACCTGTATGCTCAGTATTTCGGGGAGGATTGGTCCAATCGCATCGCTGATCCGCAAATGTGGGCCCAGGTAGATGACATTCCCGATGAGGAACTCTGGTGGCGTCATCAACTGCTGAAAGAACGGTTAATTGCTCACACTCGCACTAAAATTAAACGTGCAAGGCAACAACGGGGAGAAAATCCCCAATGGGTGGATGCAGCAGACCGGATTTTAGACCCGAATGTGCTAACGATTGGGTTTGCGCGCCGCTTCAGTACCTACAAGCGGGGGTATCTGTTGATGCATGATTTGGAGCGTTCGCTACGTCTGTTCAGCAACCCAGAACGCCCGGTGCAAATCGTGTTTGCCGGAAAAGCACACCCAGCCGATGAGCAAGGGAAGCGCATTCTCCAACGGATTTATGAATGGAGTCAACAACATTCCCTGTTGCAAAATCGCGTGATTGTGCTGCCGGATTACGATATGTACACGGGACGCAAGTTGGTTCAGGGTGTGGATGTGTGGTTAAATACCCCCCGTCGTCCCCTGGAAGCATCGGGAACTAGCGGTCAAAAGGTCTGCTTTAATGGCGGGATCAATTGCAGCGTGTTAGACGGATGGTGGTGTGAAGGCTATCAAACGGGTCCTGATGGGAAAGGAATCAATGGTTGGGCGATCGGAGAAGATGCTCATACCAGTGACCAAGAAATGCAGGATAAAATCGATGCAGAATCTCTGTATCGGTTATTAGAGGAGGAAATTGTTCCCCTGTATTACGACATCGACCCCAAAACTGGCCTATCTCACGGTTGGATTAAGATGATGAAGGGTTCGATTAAGACCAATGCACCATTATTCAACACCGATCGCATGGTGGCGGATTATGTGGCAAAGGTGTATGCACCCGGGATTCAGCTTGATTTAGAACCGATTCTCGCCAGCGTTTAGGTGTAATTGGGATGATCGGCGGGGGTTTTGAACCCTAGCTGCGACAACCGGCGGGGGTTCAAACCCCCGCCTAATAGCTAAAGTCGGTTGAAACCGACTGAAAGTCTTATTGGGTGATGTTGTTATTCGGTTTTTAACCGACTGAAAGTCTTCTAATCTGGTATTTTTAGTCGGTTTTTAACCGACTTTAGCTGTTAGGCGGGGGATTGATCCCCCGCCGGGTGTTGCTACTTGAGATTAATCCCGCGCCGGTTGTTCCTGTTGGGATTGATACAGTGAGATTGTAGTTGTGGTGATTTGGCAAGCAGATTTTTATCGTCGTCCTTTACAAAGTGCTACAGGGGAACCGTTATGGGAGTTGTGTCTCTGTGATGCAACAGGCAATTTTCAATGGAGTCGTTGCTGTTCCCAAGCGGAGGCAAACTCGACTTGGTTAGCGGAACAACTGCAAATTGCCGGGGAGGGGAGATTACCGGAGGCGATCGCCGTGTTTCGTCCCCAGTCGCTGAGTTTGATGGTGGCGGCAGGGGAAAAGTTGGGGGTGAAGGTAGAACCTTCTCGACGCACTCCCGCTTTAAAATCATGGTTGGTGCAAAAGGCGCAGGAGTATAAAACTCAGCCGAATTATACTCATGAACCTTATGAACCGTTAGTCAGCGATCGCCCGCCACCGGGACCTTTGCCGGAAGAATTATGGGGCGATCGCTGGCGGTTTGCTTCCGTGAGTGCCGCTTATTTGATGGAAGTGTTTGCTGAAAGAGCAATCCGAATTCGTCATCTCCCGGAGGAATTGACGCCAGTTGCTTTGGGACTCCCTTCTAATGCGGTGATTCCGGGAGTGGTTTTCGATGGCGGACGGCAATCGCTGAAAATGGCTCAATGGGTTCAGGAAGCATCCCCAGTGGCGATCGATTACAATCCCGGACCTCCCAATGGATTAATTTTAGAGGCGGGATTAGTCGATCGGTGGATTATTGCTACCTTTGAGGATACAGAAGTTGCCGAAGCGGGTCAAACGTTTCAACAACGCAAACAAGCAACTCAGGGGTTGCATTTCTTGCTGATCCAACCGGATGATTCTGGGATGACCTATAGCGGGTTTTGGTTATTGCAAAATACTTAAGACCCGATTGCTACAAATGGGGTTATGGGGTTTCGTTTTGCCCTTGAAAATGATAGCGCCTGCTGGAGTGATTCATCCAGCAGGCTGCTTTTTATTAATAGACATTCATAAGTGCCAGTAATTAAGCTGGAAGAGAGTGAATTCACGGAAAACCGAACCGAGTTGCGTAGCCTCAAAACTGTAGCCACGAATGTTGTTGATATTTAAGAGTTCAAGACAGAAGAAAAACTGCTGTAACCCACTTAGGGCAAGCATTTTTCATCCGCAATTACCCCATGAACGTTACTCGACAACCCGAATTAAACCGCGTTGGAGCGCATCAAAAACGCGACTAATTTGCGTATGTTCACGGTCATTCAGGGCATTTTTCGAGAGCAACGTTGTCATCAACAGTTGTTGGTCAACGCGGGTGATTTGCCGTAGAGCAAAGATTCTCTCTACGATTTGATCCACTGAAAGTTTGGGTAAAGTTGTTTGACGTAGCATGATTGCACCCTATTGAGATCGACTGCACAACACTCAAGTTTTATTCTTAAAGATTTGGTGAATGACAGAAGCGATCGCAAACATAGGATGACTGTGAAAATTTGGCAGAAAATTCGCGATCGGTATCATTGACAAAATTCAAAAAATGGTCATAGTTTCGGCAAGGTCCGAGGTAGCCGGAACTGAGGGACCTATTTTTGGGGGCGACTGCCACCCCAGAAGATCCAGAATTTTCTTAAGGGCGATCGATGATACTCCGTATCAATCAAGGGGATACTTTCTGGATCGGATTTCTCCCTCCATAGTTCCTCCCTCCAGACCCCTCTCACCCGTCAACCTCCAGATTCATGGTCATTTAATGCGCTATAATGGCATCCATCAATCCCATTTAAACCCTTGCCATGAATACTCTAGTCGCCGATAAATTATGCAGCTTTGAAGACTATCTCCAGTATGATGATGGAAGCGCGAACCGATATGAATTAGTCAATGGGAAATTAGAGGTCATGAATCCACCCCGTTTAGAGCATTTTTTAATTGCCCGATTTCTGGAAAAAGCGTTAGAAGCTGAAATTAGCCGCAAATCTTTAGAATGGATCTGTTTTAAAGATGCCGGAATTAGAACCGGACAACAGAAGTCTCGGTTAGCGGATATTTGCGTCGTCACTCTCGAACAAGCCCAGGAATTAAGCCAAAAATCTTTGGTGTTCGAGACGCCGCCTTTATTAGTGGTAGAAGTGGTCAGTCCTGAATCCGTTAACCGGGACTATCGATATAAGCGATCGGAATATGCAGCCGCCGAAATCGTCGAATATTGGATTGTTGACCCGATCCTGAATCAACTCTCCATCTTGCGCCTAGAAGAAGGATTCTATGAAGAAACCGTATTAACCGCAAGTCAACCCATAGTCTCTCAAGTTTTCCCCGAATTAACCTTAACCGTTGACCAAGTGTTAGCAGCCGGAAACATAGGCGCGTAATTTTCAGAAATATGTCATCATAAAATGGCCTTAATTTTGATGAAAAATATAGTGTTTTTAAATCATAACCATGATAAGATAATACTTAATAGACTTGTTGCAAAATTCTCTTAAGCCCCCCTTGTTAAGGGGGGTTGGGGGGATCAGATCGGTATTTTGCAAGAGGTCTAATCAAGACATCACCCTGGAGTGCCATCGACTCCTGCTGATATGGAAACAGACC
>CAYUEH010000572.1:0-3850 GCA_964442465.1 uncultured Laspinema sp.
CCCCTCCCCTTGGCAAGGGGAGGGTTAGGGTGGGGTCCTCCGGTCCCCTCCCCTTAGCAAGGGGAGGGTTAGGGTGGGGTCCTCCGGTCCCCTCCCCTTAGCAAGGGGAGGGTTAGGGTGGGGTTCCCCTGAACCTAAAAGACCTACTCTTGTAAGCTAAACCCCCTCGGCCCATTGTTTGGCCCAAGCTAAGGTATCACGGACTTGGGCCAGGGTAGCTGCTTCGCAATAGAGTCGCAAAACCGGTTCAGTGCCGCTAAACCGAATCAGCAGCCAACTGCCATCGCTTAAGCGGAATTTGTAGCCATCAATGGTGAGACAATCGACGACGGATTGACCGGCGATTTCCGTCAAGGTGGTGGTTTGGAGTTGTTCCCGGAGGCGATCGGCCACGGCCATACTGCTCAAGGGTAAATCGATGCGGTCATAGCTAAAGTGGTAGTCGGCTTGATCCTGGGCGCGACGATAGAGGGTGCCTAATTCTAAGCCGGACTGGACGATCGCCTCTAGGAGGTACAGGGAGGAGAGCAAGGCATCCCGTTCTGGGACATGGGTGCCATATCCAATGCCGCCAGACTCTTCCCCGCCAATCAGGACGCGGTTTTCGAGCATCCGATCGGCGATATATTTGAAACCGATCGGGGTTTCCATCAATGGCCTATCGTACAATTTGGCCACCCGGGGTATCAGGTCGGAACCGCTGACTGTTTTGATGATGGCCCCCATAAATCCGCGCCGTTTCGCCAGATGTTCGATTAAGACGGGGATCAAGATTTGGGAACTGAGGAAGGTGCCATCGCCATCGACGGCAGCAATGCGATCGGCATCGCCATCGAAGACAAATCCGACCGATAAACCGGGGTTGACCGATCGCCGGTGGGTTCGCATCTGGCGGAACAGGGAGGAGAGGTAGCGCGGCAGGGGTTCTGGGGCCCCGCCATCAAAAAGGGGGTCGCGATCGCTGTTGATTTCCTGCACCGGGACTTCTAGGATTTTACCCAAGCCAGTAGCTCCCGCGCCATGCATGGCATCGACAAATACCGTGAGTTGACCTTGGGCGACGGCCTCTTTAATCCGGGAAATATCTACCATTGAGCGCAGCATTTCGCAGTAACTCGGCCAGATATTGAACGTTTCTAACTTTCCGGGGGAAGGGGAAGCGGACCCTAGAGGGTGTTCCTTGGCCAGTTGCGCTTCAATCCGTTGGGTGACTTCCGGAGGGACTGAACCTCCAAATGCGCCCTTGACTTTTAAGCCGAGGTAAGCTGCGGGATTATGGGAAGCAGTTAAGACAATTGCGCCCAGGGCCTTGCGTTGGTGGGCTAACCAACTAAAGGCGGGGGTTGGGGCGTAGGTTTCTGATAGCATCACATCAAATCCGACGGATTGGATAGACTCGGCAGCAGCTTGGGCAAAGGTTTCCGCCATAAAACGGCGATCGAACCCGACGATAATGGTCCGGCTGCCGGTGGAGGGTCCGTAAACTTCCTCTAAAATTTGGGCGGCGATCGCTGCCACCCGGACCACCCGCGCAAAGGTAAAATCCGCGGCAATCACACCCCGCCAACCATCGGTCCCAAACTTAATCGGGCTACCATTCACCGGGAGAGAGATGGGTGCAGAACTCATAAATGAAGTGCCTCAAACCACAATAATTGTTAAAGAAATATCGACTTAGCAAGGATCCTAATCGACCCTCAGAGAATCAGAGCAAAAGATAGATTGACCCATAAGGTTTTGCACTCGGGGATTACCGACTCATCTGAGTCCTAAGCGTTTAAGATTTTATCAAAAAACTGGAGAGATCAAACCCGTTAAAACAGATGAGTGAGGAAAAGTTCCTCGCCTTTAAAGGAGAGATTTGTGAGAGATTTTAGGCCAAGAGTTCATGAATCGACACCATCGCCAGGTTCACAGCGATCGGGTCAACCAATTATAGACCGAAGGCGCTTGTCCAAATGTAAATATTCGGTAATTTTTCCCGGACTGGGCTACCGGGAGCAATCCTTAAAACTGCTAAAATAATTGAGTCTGTTTTATTCTGTTGTAAATTCAGGAAACCCGTAATCGAATATGGCTAATATAATTGGCACAGAGCAAGCTGATCTCATCTTGGGAACCGTAGAATCCGATTCAATTTTGGGGTTAAAAGGTGAAGACACAATTGACGGAAGCTCAGGAAATAATACCATCAACGGCAACCAGGGGGCTGACCTCATCATTGGCAGGGAAGGGGATGACTTCCTGTTTGGGGGTCAAGGAAATGACGTCATTTATGCCGGCACTGGGAATGATACCCTGTTTGGGAACTTAGACAATGACATCCTCTTTGGGGAATCTGGAAACGATCTGCTTTTAGGCGAGGCGGGACGGGATATCCTCTACGGGGGAGACGGAAATGATATTTTACAGGGGGGTGAGGATAACGACACCCTCCTTGGGGAAAATGGGGATGATACCCTATTTGGAGAAACGGGTGATGATGTGTTATTTGGCAATAAAGGCGACGATCTGCTCCTCGGGGGAGAGGGAGACGATACCCTCTATGGCGGACGGGATGACGATCAGCTGTTTGGAGAAGACGGAAATGACCTGCTATTTGGGGATTTAGGAAATGATATCTTAAATGGGAACATCGGAAACGATAGCTTAGAGGGGGGAGAAGGTGAAGATACCCTCTATGGTGGACGTGGGGATGACAGCCTTTTTGGAGGTGCAGGAAGTGATTGGCTATTCGGGGATTTAGGTGCGGATACCTTGACGGGTGGCACTGGGTCTGACTATTTTGTGTTGCAGTTAAATGCTGGGGTAGATTTTATTACGGACTACAACCCTCAAGAGGATTTCTTAGCCTTAGGGGAGGGTTTAGAATTCGGGAATCTGGACTTTCAAAATATTACGAATGTTGGTCCAGATAATAGTCTGACCTCTAGTACGGCGATTTTGCTTAGAGATACGCAACGGATTGTTGCTCTGGTATCGGGAGTGTCTGCCTCTAGTTTCACGGGGGCTGATTTTGTGGATAGTTCTGGACAACCGATTTCAATCGAACGTCCCCCAGTGGAAGATAATTCGACTTCGACGAATGAGAATTTTACAGCGACTAATAGTCCATTTGAGACAGGTTTGGCGGATTTGTTTGCAACGCCTACAGAGGAGACTTTGGAATCCAGTGTTAATCAGAATATCCGCAGTGGATCTGATTTTTTGGCCTTGGATAATACGGATACTCTGACACTGATTTAACGACAGCGACCCTGGGGTAGGGAATAGGGAGTGGGAGAGACTGAAACTCTACAGCAGGAGTGAGTCAGGGGAGAGACTTCCGGTGGGAGACGGGTTTTTGGTAAAAAGTTACCCCGGTAAGGGTGGGAAGGAGATGTGGAAAATCCCCTTCCCAGAGTCGTCATTCTCCTGGAGTGCTAACCGAATCCTCACGATCCGGGGTATGATCCACGGCAGCTTCGGATAAAACCTCCAGGAGCGATCGCAACTTGATCCGCTGGATGTAGGGCCACCCTCCAGAGGTTTCGATATCTCGCAACAAGTTGTAAAGTGCCTGTCGGTTACTCGGGAGAGATTCCAAAAACAAACTTTCGCAAATTTCTCGATGAAGTTGCTCTAAAGTCCGCAGTAACTCCAAGAGTGCCAGACAATCCCCTTGATGATGATTGGCGACAAGTCGCAAGTCCTCAATCGTACTGCTTAAATTGGGTAGTTTGCCGTCGGAGTCAAGATTTGTATTCAAGTCCATTGTAGTTTTTTTGCCTCAAAGTCGCGGGTAAACATTCCAATCCTTTCCAATCCTTAAGCTGGGCGTTCACCCGCTCGTGCTGGGAGTCTATGGCTA
>CAYUEH010000573.1:0-3840 GCA_964442465.1 uncultured Laspinema sp.
TCAGGGGCGATCGCTCGATCGCATTACCCAAGCTGAAACCCTCGAATCCTATTCCGGTTTGAGCAAAGATTTGGGCAAATTGACCGCTGGACAATATTTGGCGGAATTAGCCCTCTGCCAAGCCCTCAGTGACCAACCTCAAGAAGAATTATTTAGTTTACTCAGTGAACATTTAAGTCGAATTGAGGGGTTGAGCATCGTAGGCGATCGGCCCAGTACCACTCAAGTTCTTCCCTTACTTACCCAGGGCATTTATCACTTACTGGCTTTAGGGGGAATTGCTCCCCAAGTTCATGCCTGTTGCCTGACTCAACGCCCTCTGACTCCAGATTTTCAATCTTTAAACTGGCGAGTTGGCTTTAGTATCAGTGCCGGGGGAACCGTGAGTTTAGCTCAGGGAAATAGTCCCTCAAATTCCGGTGCTGCTAGACCTAAACCAGACCCCAGTAATCGCGCATCTCCCTCGGTTCAGACTCCGACTCTTCCCCGAAAAGTCGATCGCCAATTAAATGCCGTCGAGTTAGCGATTCTCCAACAACTGACTGCTGCCGAACTCCCTCAAGAAACCCACCTAAATTTACAGATCCAAGGCATGATGGGTGAGCGGCCATCGGTTGATCAAGTGTGGGTCTCGATTGAACATCTGTTACGGCATTATGCCCAGTATCATTACGGTCAATCGATCCGCTCTGCTACCTTAATGGATACCTATATCCATTCGTCAAGGGCGAGTTTTTAACAGACCCGTTAATCCTTGAACTGATAAACATTTGTCCCTGAGATTAATTCAAAATAGCCGATTTTAACCTTACCCATAATGCCATTATCTGATTCAAATTTAGAAACGCAGGTTCCCCACTGGAACCCCTCAAATTCTTCTCAAAAACATCCCAGTCAACGAGGAGGAAGTCATCATCAAACCCAATATCGCCGCCCGGTACAGGCGGAGAAACTAGAGGAAATTGACCGCAACAACCGCCAACCGGGTCATAGCAATGGGCGATCGCCGTCCTCCCCAGGCAAACCCCATCCCGCTGTAACATCGCCACAGTCAGAATCTGAACATACTCTGTCTCAAAATGGTTCTGGCCCACTGGAACAAAATGTTCAACCCCCCTCACCACCGGAACCAGAACGAGGGTTTATGCCGGTCTTAAAAAACCGCAATTTTTTAGTCCTGTGGAGTGGTCAGGTCTTCTCTCAGTTAGCCGATAAAGTCTATTTAGTCCTGATGATTGGCCTGGTTGCCAGTCGCTTTCAAGCCGAGGGCCAAAGTATTAGCGGTTGGGTTTCTGCGATTATGGTCGCCTTTACAATTCCAGCAGTTCTGTTAGGTTCCCTCGCCGGTGCTTTAACAGACCGCTGGTCCAAAAAAGGCATATTGGTATCCACGAATATAGTGCGGGGAATCTTTGTTTTATCTCTGCCGTTGCTGTTGTTTTTATCCGAAGGATTCCATTTCGGAACGTTACCCTTGGGATTCGCTTTAATGCTGATGGTGACTTTTGTTGTCTCCACCCTCACTCAATTTTTTGCTCCCGCCGAACAAGCGGTGATTCCCCTCATTTTAGAACGACGACTGTTGCTTCCAGCGAATTCCCTCTATACCACCACCATGATGGCTTCGGTGATTGTCGGATTTGCGGTGGGAGAGCCTCTGTTGGCGATCGCCGATCGCACCTTTGCTCATATCGGTGATGGGGTCGGCATTGGCAAAGAACTGGTCGTGGGCGGCAGTTACTGCATGGCTGGGTTGCTGTTATTGATGATGAAAACCGGAGAAAAACCCAATCCCCCGGATACCGAATATCCCCATGTTTTTGAAGATATCCGCGATGGATGGCAGTATCTGAGCAATCATCAGCGCATCAAGAGTGCGTTAATTCAGCTTGTTATTTTATTTTCAATCTTTGCGGCCCTAGCGGTGTTAGCGGTGCGCCTAGCGGAGGTGATTCCTAACCTTCGCACGGATCAGTTTGGGTTCTTACTCGCCGCAGCAGGGGCGGGAATGGGGGCCGGTGCCGCCCTCCTCGGCCATTTTGGACAGCATATTTCCCATCGGCGCTTGAGTTTGTTTGGTTCAGTCGGCATGGCCCTGTCTTTGGGGAGTCTGTCTCTCTTCGGCACCCAACTTTGGGCGGCATTAGGGTTGATTACCGTATTGGGGGTATTTGCCTCCTTCGTGGGAGTCCCCATGCAAACCACCATTCAGGCAGAAACCCCAGAAGAAATGCGGGGTAAGGTGTTTGGCTTACAGAATAATGCGATTAATATTGCCCTAACCCTGCCTTTGGCCCTGGCGGGAGTCGCGGAAGCCATGTTTGGGTTAACAGTGGTGCTGTTAAGTTTGGGGGCGATCGCCATAGCCGGAGGCGTCTATAGCTGGTATATTTCCCAAACAGAACCCCATCCCTCCAGCCAGCGCCCCGAGTAAAGCGGTTAGCGAAGGGCTAAAGGTTGGGGAGAGTCCCGGGTTCATTCCCCTAGGGCGATCGGCTTTCTCACCATTAGCTGCTAACTTTAACACTAATCGTTAATCCCCAGACCCAAATGCATATCGCTTGGCTTGGAAAGAAAACCCCTTTCTGTGGCAATGTTACTTACTCTCGTGAAGTTACCAATGCTCTTTTAGATCGCGGACATCAGGTCAGTTTTTTCCATTTCGCTCAACAAGAAGCGGTAGAAGCGGCGGAAAACCTGCCTCAATTGGAGTCGGAACTGGCCCTCAAAACCGACAATGGCTGGCCGGTTGCCGCTTGTGAAGTCTCGTTACCTTGTCTTTATAAGTCCACCATTTACACGATTCCCACGCCAAAATCGCGGAAGGTGTTGACTCAGGCATTACGGGACCTCAGACCGGATTTGGTTCATGCTTCCCTTACCCTGTCTCCGCTGGATTTTGTTCTGCCGGAGATTTGTGAAGAGTTAAATTTGCCCTTGGTGGCAACGTTTCATCCGCCATTTGCTCACCAACGTTCGTTGCGATCGGGACGGCAGCATCTGCAACATCTGACCTATCAACTCTACGCCCCGTTTCTGCCGAACTACGATAAAACCATCGTTTTTTCCCAGCTTCAGCGAGAGTTACTGGGCAAACTCGGAGTCCCCAGTCGGCAAGTGGCGGTGATTCCCAATGGGGTGGATGTCCAGAAATATTCCCCAGGATATTCTCAGTTCAAGCAGGAACTGAACGCCGATCGCCTGTTTGTCTACCAGGGTCGGATTGCGATGGAAAAAAATGTGGAAGCGCTTCTCAAGGCGTGGAAGCAAGCGGATCTGGGTCCAAGTTGCAAGTTGGCGATCGTTGGAGATGGTCCCTTGGCTCCCTCATTGCAGGGGTATGCAGGGGCAGAACACAATGTGATCTGGTTAGGATATGTGGCGGATGAACAACGCCGCATTGAGATTTTGCGCGGGGCGGATGTGTTTATTTTACCCTCCTTGGTGGAAGGACTTTCCCTGTCCCTCTTAGAGGCGATGGCTTGTGGTTTGGCCTGTATTGCCACGGATGTGGGTGCTGATGGAGAAGTGCTCGCCGAGGGTGCCGGGGTGGTGTTGTCCGCCCAAGGGGTGACTACTCAACTCAAAACCCTCCTCCCCCTGTTGAAGGAACAGCCGGAGTTCACCACCCTGCTGGGCCGAAAAGCCCGTCAGCGCGTTCTCGATCGCTATACTCTCAGTCGCAATATTTCCCAGTTAGAAGTGATGTATGAGGAGATTTTACAGGAACGCCCCTTGCCTGTGACGCAGTGGGCCTAAGATAAACTCCCGGTTCTGGTGTGGGACTCCCCGAACCCTCGCCCGCCCTTGCGGGCTATTTTTATGGCAGTAAAATTAAGA
>CAYUEH010000574.1:0-2176 GCA_964442465.1 uncultured Laspinema sp.
GGCATTTTTTTTGTAAAATGTCCCGCCATCATCGTCATCCGCGCCACCCAGAAGAAGATGATATCAAAGCCTGTAACCAGGGTAGTGGTGGGATAATAGGTATTCAAATCTTCGGTTTGGTCAGGCCATCCCAAGGTCGAAAACGGCCATAATCCCGAGGAAAACCAAGTATCCAACACATCCGGGTCTTGTTGAATTTGGACGGTTTCTCCAAATTGAGCTTTCAATTTAGCGGTGGCTTCCTCCGCAGATTTTGCCACCACAAAGGGCGTATCATCGGCAATCATGCCTCCGGTTTCACTAATCGCATACCAAGCGGGAATTTGATGTCCCCACCAGAGTTGACGAGAAATACACCAATCTTTGAGTTTTTCCAACCAATCCCGATAGACTTTCGTCCAGCGATCGGGGACAAACCGAGGAGAATTTTCCTCATCCAAGAACGTCAAGGCGCGACTAGAGAGGGAATCAATTTTCACAAACCACTGGGTTGAAATCAGGGGTTCGACGGGTACCTTGCCGCGATCGCTATAAGGAACCGTATGCTTATATTCCTCCACCTTCACCAGCCGTCCTTCTGCTTCCAACTGCTGCACCACTGCTTTTCTGGCATCCTGGCGATCGCGTCCGGCAAAAGGTCCGGCATTCTCATTCAATGACCCATCTTTATTCATAATGGTAATAAACGGCAAATTGTGCCGCATTCCCATTTCAAAATCATTCGGGTCATGGGCCGGAGTTACTTTAACACAACCCGTCCCAAAACTCGGGTCAACAAACTCATCTCCCACAATTGGAATTTCCCGATTCATAATCGGCAGGGTCAACATTTTCCCAATTAACCCTTTGTAGCGATCGTCATTGGGATTAACAGCAACAGCCGTATCGCCTAACATTGTTTCGGGTCGAGTCGTCGCCACCTCCACAAATCCCGAACCATCACTAAGCGGATACCGAAAGTGCCATAAATGACCATTCACTTCCCGCTGTTCCACCTCCAAATCCGACACCGCCGACTGACTCGCCGGACACCAGTTCACCATATATTTACCGCGATAAATCAGTCCCTCGTCATGCAAGGCGATAAACGCTTCCAAAACCGCTTTGGAAAGCCCTTCATCCATCGTAAACCGTTCGCGAGTCCAATCCACAGAAACTCCCAACCGGCGCAACTGATTCGTAATCGTATTACCCGACTCTTCTTTCCACTGCCAAGCGCGTTCCAGGAACTTCTCCCGTCCCACTTGATCCCGGGTTTTGCCGTCTTCGCGCAGTTGCCGTTCCAAAATCGTCTGAACCGCAATACTGGCATGATCCGTCCCCGGCAACCACAGGGTATTGCGCCCTTTCATGCGATGATAGCGCACCAGCACGTCAATCAGGGCGCTTTCAAAGGCGTGCCCCATGTGTAAGCTACCCGTAACATTCGGCGGGGGAATCATGATACAGTAAGGCTCTCCCGGGTGATTCGGGTCCGCTTTAAAAACCTGATTCTCTTCCCAAAACGCCTGCCACTTGGCTTCTGTCGTCTTGGGTTCATATTGACTCGGTAAGTTAGGAATGGTGGAAGTCATCGGGAATATAAGGTGAACGGATTACAAACTGATCTATCTTACGATTTTGCCACAAGCCTTTGACAGAAACGAACGGAAAATCATCAGGACCCCTCCAAAATTGATGGCAATTGCGGCAGTTGCAGCGGGACCCTGACCCCCAAAGTTGGGGACCCAGGGCGCTAGGAGATGAGTTTATGCCATTTCTGAGGGCCCTGGCGATCGGCAAAGGGGCCGGAAAATTGGCATCAAGCTGGTTGGGGTGGGTCAGGAGTTACGCATATTTTGAGAAATTACCCGAAATGTAGAGGCGATTCGCGAATCGCCTCTACATTTCTCTACAAAACCCGATTCTAATTGTCAGTCACGGGAGGAAAAGCCGCCATCAATTCTTCCAAAGAATTCACCTCTATCAGCGTGTCCGCGACCGTTTCTAATTGCTCCCGGTTCAACCGTTGCAAGTTAGCTTCAACCGCTTCCGGTACTTCCCCAAACCGATGTTGGATTTGGCGTTGGATGATTCGTCGTACTACTTCTTGACGTCCTTGTTCCAATCCTTGCTTGAAAATTTCCTGACCCCAAGGGGATTCCAAGAATGCCTGGGTGAAAGGATTTAGGATTTT
>CAYUEH010000574.1:2276-3835 GCA_964442465.1 uncultured Laspinema sp.
TTCTTGGCGTCCTTCTTCCACTCCTTGCTGTAAAATTTCTTGACCCCAAGGGGATTCCAATAATGCCTGGGTTGCAAAATTCAAGACTTTATCCACGATATTTCCTCCTAATACATAGCTAGAAAAAATTCCCAACAATCTTTGTAAATCTTCCGACCGTTCTTCCTGTTGTAGTCGGACTGCGGCGCGACGTAAAGTGGTTTCATTTGCACCCCCTTTCATCACCGTGGCTAAGGGCAGTAGGGCCTTGAGTTCCGGTTGAAAGGCGAGCTCGGCATCGATTTCCCAGAGGTTGATCACCTCATAGTCTTGCCTTGCCTCTAGTCCCATAATACTCGATTCATAACGAGTGGGAATGGGGGTGTTCCCGGTTGGCGGAAAAATATTGACCACCACGGGATACACGCGCAAATCATATTTTTCTTCGGCCAGTGCCGCATAAGCCCGAATCCGCACCGGCATCCTTGTATCCGGGCGAAATTGGAGTTCGGTTAGGCTAATAAATTCCCCTTCTTCCTCGCTATAGGCTTTGATGAGGATATCGCTATCTCGACTCAGCCATTGAAATTCTGAATCGAGGATGACTTGGGCAACTGTACCGGATGAGCGAGTCACCCATTTGACCCATCCATCGGGGTAGAGTCCGATTAATCTTTTGCCACTAATATCTGCTTTCCCCATTGTTTTATGGCGTATATTTATAACTTTAATTATAGTCTAAATTTATGGGGAAATTAATATATTACCATTTTAATATTGTTGTTTATCGCAAAGTTGAATAACAAATATTTATCTTTTTGCCCAGAATTTTGAAGGCCCCTGCGTTCCCGTTAACCCTATAATAATTTTTGATAGAAATCTTGATGCCAATCAACTCGATAGGCTTTATAATTATGAGTATTAAACCAGGAATCACTTATGGCCTTAATTGATCGGGTTCAACAAGTCTGCGATCGCCTCGCGAACCACGGATGGCGAGAATTACTGTTACAGCATGGATTGGATATCACAGCGGCCAACTTAACAGCGGAATTGGGGAAAATCCTCCCGAACATTAACCGCAATCTGCCCGGATTTACGGATTTTGCCGATGAAGGGAATCGGGCGATCGCACCGGGGTCTCCAGCGCGCAGTTTACTCTATCATGCCTTAGCTTCAGCAACAGTCGTTACCGGGGCCCAGGGCAATGAATTAACCGCCTTTCCCACCCTCGCTGAGATTGAAGCGGTGGAAAACTACGTCTATGGCGTCCAACCCCCCTCCTTAGCGGAATTGCGGGTCAAGGCGAATTATGCACCCTTGGCGATCGCTGTCTTTACCTCCGAATACCGTCCCGCCTCGGACACCCCCCACCAGAAACACGCGGATTTGTGCTTTTCCCGGACTGGGGTCGCCCGAGTGGGAACCGCTGAACCCCTGTATGACAGCAAAAATCGCGGCTTTTTACCCTTTGTAGAAGGTGACTCCCAAGCGATGCGGGTGATTCCCGCCCGATATAGTGCCTATATTGCTGTCATCCGTCGAGGCGATCGCCCAGGATATAAACCGATGCGCGTTCG
>CAYUEH010000575.1:0-3812 GCA_964442465.1 uncultured Laspinema sp.
GGGTTCAAACCCCCGTCTAACAACTTAAGTCGGTTGAAACCGACTGAAAGTCTTATCCCGTAGTGTTTTTAGTCGGTTTTTAACCGACTTGATTCTGTTAGGCGGGGGATTGATCCCCCGCCGGGTGTTGCCACTTCCCCAAACTTTCCCGAACTCCTTCCCCAAAGAATCTCTCTGAGCCCGATCGCATTAGTTGTAAAATCAACCCCATTGGTAAACTCACCGAACTCATGACCCGAGTAATTGGCTTAATTAGTGGCACTTCCGTCGATGGCATTGATGCGGCGATGGTGGACATCACCGGAACTGAATCGGATCTCCAGGTGGAGTGGATCGCAGGCACAACCTATCCCTATCCCGAACCCCTGCGACAAAAAATTTTAGCGGTTTGTGCGGGAGATGCGATATCAATGGCGGAATTTGCCGAATTGGATGATGCGATCGCCCAAACTTTTGCTCATGCTGCCTTAACTCTGCAAGGAAACCACCCGGTAGAGTTAATCGGTTCTCATGGACAAACCGTTTACCATCGTCCCCCTCAGACGCCACAACTCGGGTACAGTCTGCAATTAGGACGAGGTGCAGTGATTGCTCAACTTACGGGAATTCCGACGATTACCAATTTTCGCGCCGGGGATATCGCCGCAGGAGGACAAGGTGCGCCTCTGGTGCCTAAAGTGGACCTCTACCTCCTGGGCGATCGCCACCATTATCAATGTGTTCAAAATATTGGCGGCATCGGCAATGTGGCATTTATTCCCCCGCAACAGAATTCCCCCTCCGGTGGTTCTGATTCTCCCCAGATGCTGGGATGGGATACGGGTCCTGGAAATAGCCTGATTGATTTAGCCGTGGAATACCTCACCAATGGGGAAGCCACCTATGACCGAGATGGGGCTTGGGCTGCCCAGGGAGTTCCCTGTCAACCGTTACTGGATCATTGGCTTCAACATCCATTTTTCCACGAACCGCCCCCGAAGTCTACGGGACGAGAATTATTTGGATGGGACTATTTTCGGGATTGTTTATCCGATGCGGAACCCTATTCCCTCAGTCCCGAGGATTTGCTGGCAACGCTGACGGAACTGACTGTGGAGGCGATCGCCATCAACTATCGTTGTTTTTTACCTGTCCCCCCGACTCGGGTTCTGTTATGTGGCGGTGGCAGTCGCAACCGTTATTTAAAACAACGGTTACAAACCCGCTTGCAGGAAATCTATGGTCAATCTGTGGCGGTGTTAACCACCGATGACAGGGGGGTGAATGCCGATTTTAAAGAGGCGATCGCCTTTGCCGTCTTAGCTTATTGGCGTCAACAAGGAATTCCCGGCAATCTCCCTGAATGTACTGGCGCGAAAGTCCCCGCCCTTTTGGGAGAAATTCACACTCCTAAGTCAAGTTAATTTAATTTCCAAGGTTTGCATAATAAATAATTGATAAAACAATTTATAACCCCCTAAATCAACGAATAAATCGCTCAAATCGTTGTCTGCTAAAAATTCCCCAAAATTTTCTCTCTCATAAAAACTCCGCCCCATAAAACCTGGTAGCATATAAAGGCTATAGGGGCAGACTGCAATTCAAGCAAGGATATGGTGCCGTGAATCATATATTTTTACTGCAACCGGGTCGCTGGACCCTTGAAGGCACTTGGTTAGAACGGAATGTTCCAACCCTTCCCGTCACCGGGAAAATTTTAGTCGCATGGACTCGGGAAGATTGGTTTAACATGGTGACCAAGTTGACCTTTCCCGGAAGCGATCGCCCAGAAATTACCCTGCAATATCGGGGACATTTTGACGTGGGGGACCGCCAATACACCTTTGTTCTCCAACATAGCGAACTCGGACGAGTGGAGGGAGAAGGATGGATCGCGCCGGAAACGATTATCCAGCGCTATTGGGTTCTCGGGGATGAAAAAAAGCGACGCAGTGGGTTTGAAACCTTGCATCGCCTCAATCACAATACCTACTACCATTCAAGCGGCATTTTAGCCGGCCACTACTTAACCAGTGCAATGGAAGCTACCCTGACTCGACTAGGAGAGTAAACTGACTCACTCAAAGCTGTTAGCGCCGGGAGGGAAAAAAGATGACAGGTTCACAACTGCGCCGCAGAACCTCTGCCGCAAAGCTGGGGAACCAATCCAAAATTTTACCTAAGCTATTGGAAGCCAGTGCCACGGCACAGATGTCGGACATCTGTGCTAAATCTAAAATATCCAGCAGCGGTTCACCTAAGCGGACTTCTACATCCACCTGCAAGCCGATCGCTTCTAACTCAGCTTGGATCGGGGCTAACTTCTCATGGGCTTCCTTGAGTTTATAGTCCTTCGGGACATTTCGCAGGACCCCGGCATCAATCACCCAGGCTAACATACAGCGTTCTAATGAATTCGGGGGACGCTTCTGCGCGTAGCGCTTAAACTCTTTGAGTAATACCCCCGATGCTTGGGTATCCGCATAAGGAAGCAGAATGTAGCGGAACAGATGCCGACAGCGCAGGTCCAATTCCTCAGAAGTTAAGGGCGACAGCAGCGCAGTCGGAATCGTCATCATGGGAATATTGGTTCGTCCCGATAACTCCAGGGTCGTACTGCCAAAGAGTTTTTCACTGAGTAAATTGCGGTTGGATGCCCCTAAAATCATCACCTCGCTTTTGTACCGTTCCGCTGCCTTGAGAATGTTCTCCGTCGGATTACCGGAGAGTACCTCAACCTCAACCTGCAACCCCTCGGGGACCTGATTCAAAATGGCATTGAGGCGATCGCGTGCCAAACTGATTTTTTCCGTATCTTCCCGAGGAATTTGCCCTTTCGTCCACAGGGGCACGCTATGGACAAATGCGATATGCTCCATCCCTCCGGCAGCTAAACTGGGTAAGAATTTTCCCAAGCGCAGCATTCCGTCCGACAAATCCGTACTAATTAAAACACGCTTAAACATTTAAACAAATCATTCGGTTATCATTGACCGCCCAAAAACTGGGAAATTCTGCGTCTGGCTCAGGTTTTGGACTCTTTGCCATTGGCGCGATCGCTCCCCCAATTTTTTTCCTGCTCAAATTTTAGCAGTTTGCCGCACCGTTGGTTATTATCAATCCCACTTCCCCTGTTCAACGTCACAACTGTAGGAGTCATCCCATGTCGGGGGTATTTAGCGGGAATTCATGATGAGTTGCCACTCTATGTTATAGTGAAGGGGCCGATACAAATCACACATATCAGGCATAAGTAGATTTAATTGGGATTAACCCGATCGCCAGATCAACCCACTTAGCCTAGTGATCACTTTCTTAACCCCCTGACTGAATTTGAAGAGGAAAAACATGACGACTTTATTTGATAAACTAGGCGGCAAACCCGCCGTTGAACTGGCAGTAGATAAGTTTTATGAACGGGTTTTAAATGACGATCGCATCAAACATTTTTTTGCCAATACCGATATGGCTAAACAGCGAATGCACCAAAAAGCCTTTCTGACTTATGCCTTTGGTGGCAGCAGTCACTATGATGGGCGCTATATGCGAGAAGCCCATAAAGCTTTGGTAGAAGAACAAGGTCTCAGCAGTGAACATTTTGATGCGGTGGCAGAAGACTTGATGGAAACTCTCAAAGAAATGGGGGTTCCGGATGATTTATTGGCAGAAGTCGCGGCGATCGCTGCTGCGCCGCAACACAAAAAAGATGTATTAAACCAATAATCGGTAACTACCATCCCCAGTTTGTAGTAACGACTTGCTGTCGTTATCCCTCATAAGTTTGTAGTAACGACTTCAGTCGTTCTCTTCTCATAAGTTTGTAGTAACGACTT
>CAYUEH010000576.1:0-3809 GCA_964442465.1 uncultured Laspinema sp.
GGGGACCGGAATTCAGGTCAATGAGTCCGAAGCGTAAAAAATCTACCCTTGTAAGCTCCCACCCGGGGAGAGGGGAGGAAGAGGATGCTCCATTCCCCCTCCGGTCCCCCTTCTCCCCCGGTGGGAGAAGGGGTTAGGGGATGAGGGGAAACTCTAAAAACCCTTAGATTTATTTTGAGCCAAGGAGTACCCTAAGATAAATAAGCGCAATCCCGTTGCATACCCAAGCTGCTTAACCGAACTCCAGTCCGTCTCATCCTACATCTGCATAGCTTATGGTACAACTGGAAGACCTGACTCGTGGGACAACCATTAAAGGTATCCTACCCCATCAAAACATCACCGTCATTGATACCCAGTGGCATGGCAGTGATGCGGTTGAGATCATTTACAAGGATGCAAACGGACAGCCTCATACCGAAATTGTACTCCGATATGATGAATCCACCCTGGAAATCGTCACAGAAGGGCAACCCTGGAGTTTTAATGGGAATGGTGCCCTGCTGCGCCTGGTTTCTGAAGCCCATCGGATTCGCTTGGCGCATTTATTCGACCCCCTGCTTGCCGTCCATACCTCGTTGGTAGAACCCCTTCCTCACCAAATTTCCGCAGTTTATGAGGTCATGTTAACTCGACAGCCTCTGCGATTTTTGTTAGCCGATGACCCTGGGGCTGGAAAAACCATTATGGCGGGGTTATTGATTCGAGAATTGCTGATTAGAGGGGATTTGCAACGCTGCTTGATTGTTTGTCCCGGGAGTTTGGCGGTACAATGGCAAGATGAGTTGTTTCAAAAATTTCATCTGCCGTTTGAGATTTTGACCAATGACCGGATTGAAGCGGCGCGCAGTGGGAATGCTTTTACAGAAATGCCCTTACTGATTTGCCGGTTAGATAAACTCAGTCGCAATGATGATTTGCAAGCCAAACTGAGTCAAACCGATTGGGATTTAGTGGTGGTGGATGAGGCACATAAGATGTCTGCCTCATTTTTTGGGGGAGAAGTTCGCGAAACCAAGCGCTACAAACTCGGTAAGCTGCTTTCTACCCTAACTCGTCATTTCCTGCTGATGACAGCGACACCTCACAACGGGAAGGAAGAGGATTTTCAACTATTTTTGGCGCTTTTAGATGGCGATCGCTTTGAAGGACGATTCCGCGATGGAGTCCATGTCTGCGATACCTCCGACTTAATCCGCCGGTTAGTCAAAGAAGACCTCCTCAAATTTGATAGTACACCCCTCTTCCCCGAACGTCGCGCCCATACCGTCGAATATGCCCTCTCGGACTTAGAGGCAGTCCTCTACAAACAAGTCACCGACTATGTAAAAGAGGAATTTAACCGCGCGGAAGCCCTGATGAATGATGGACGCCGGGGGACGGTGGGATTTGCTTTGACCATTTTGCAACGTCGCCTTGCCTCATCTCCCGAAGCAATTTATCAATCCCTACAAAGACGAAGAAATCGCCTCCAAAAACGCCTGCGAGAAGAAGAGATTTTCCAACGAGGACTCACTGCTGAACTTGAAAACAATTTCATCATTAATCCAGAGGATTTGGATGATGATTTTGAAGAGTCAAACAGTGATGAACGGGAAGCAACGGAAGCAGAAGTGGTGGATTTAGCCACTGCGGCGCGGACGATCGCCGAATTGCAAGTGGAAATCCATTGTTTGGAAGAACTGGAAAAACTCGCCCTGAAAGTCAGACGCAGTGGCAAGGACCGCAAATGGGAAGAACTCTCCAAAATCCTGCAAAACCGCGCTGAAATGTTTGATGCTGGGGGTCATCGGCGCAAACTGGTGATTTTTACCGAACATCGGGACACTTTAAATTACTTAACCGAACGAATCCGCACCCTTCTCGGACGTTCAGAAGCGGTGGTGACCATTCATGGCGGGATGGGACGAGAGGAGAGAAAGAAAGCGGAAGAAGGGTTTAAACAGGATGTCACCGTAGAGGTTTTGATTGCTACTGATGCCGCAGGGGAAGGGATTAACTTGCAGCGATCGCATCTGATGGTAAATTATGACCTGCCTTGGAATCCGAATCGGTTAGAACAGCGGTTTGGACGGATTCACCGCATCGGGCAAACTGAGGTTTGTCATCTCTGGAATTTGTTAGCGGGGGAAACCCGGGAGGGGGATGTTTATTTGTCCCTGCTGCGGAAACTGGAGATTGAGCAAAAAGCCTTGGGGGGTAAAGTTTTTGATGTCTTGGGGAAAGCGATCGCCGGGAAAGAACTGCGAGAATTGCTGATTGAAGCCATTCGCTATGGCGATCGCCCGGATATCAAAGCCAAACTAAACCAATTCGTAGCCGATCGCCTAGATCGAGTCCGCTTACAAGAGTTACTAGAAGAACGTGCCCTAGCCCGAGATGTCATGGATTCCACCCGAGTCCAACAGATTCGCGAAGATATGGAACGGGCCCAGGCGCGGAAAATCCAACCCCATTTTATCGCCTCTTTCTTCTTAGAAGCCTTTCAACAGTTAGGGGGAAGCATTCGACAGCGCGAACCCCAGCGCTATGAGATTACCAACGTTCCGGCAACCCTTCGCAATCGCGATCGCCTGATTGGGATGGGAGAACCCATTCTGCGCCGCTATGAGCGAATTTGCTTTGAGAAAGACCTCATTAGCATTCCCGGAAAACCCTTAGCTGATTTTGTTTGTCCGGGACATCCCCTCCTGGATGCCACCCTAGACTTAACTTTAGAACGGCATCGAGACTTGCTGCGACAGGGGGCGATTCTCGTGGATGAAACGGATTTTGGGGAAGAAGTGCGGGCATTAATTTACCTGGAACATTCCATCCAGGACGCCCGGACCGATAAAGAGGGCAGGAGGCGGGTGGTTTCGCGCCGGATGCAGTATGTGGAGATTGAAAGCAACGGGCAACCTCAAAATGCCGGGTATGCGCCTTATTTAAACTATCGACCCTTAACCGAATCGGAAACATCCCTAGTAGAAAGCCCGATCGCCGGTTTGGGACTGCGCCATGACATTGAAAATCAGGCCACCAGTTATGCGATCGCCCACCTCGTCCCCCAACATCTCCAGGAAATCCGCACTCGCCAAAAAGACCTCATCGATAAAACCGTCCGCGCCGTCAAAGACCGACTGCTCAAAGAAATTAACTACTGGGACCACCGCGCCACCGACCTCCGGGTACAGGAACAAGCAGGCAAACCTAACGCCAAACTCAACTCCGCCAAGGCCCAACAGCGCGCCGATGACCTCGCCGCCCGACTCAAGAAACGCCTGACTGAACTGGAACAGGAATGCAAACTCTCTCCCTTGCCTCCCGTGGTCGTGGGTGGGGCCCTGGTTATTCCCATTGGTTTATTGCAACGCCTGCAAGGAATACCAGCATCCACCCCCACCCTCTTTGCCCGAGAAACCAAGCGGGTAGAACTGATGGCAATGGCAACCGTAATGGCCGCAGAACAGGCATTAGGCTATCAACCCCGGGATGTCAGCGCTTCTAAGTGCGGCTATGACATCGAATCCCGGGACCCGGAAACTGGACATTTGCGCTTTATCGAAGTCAAGGGCAGGATAGAAACAGCAGATACCGTTACCGTCACCAAAAATGAAGTCATCACCGCCCTCAATCAGCCGGATCACTATGTTCTGGCCCTGGTTCAGGTTCCCCTAGACCCCAATGAACCCGAGGGGACCGCAAACAATCCCGTGACCCCCAAAGACTGTATCCTGCGCTATGTCCACCAGCCTTTTCAACGGGAACCGGATTTTGGCGTTTGCAGTGTCAATTACGAGTGGAAAGAACTATGGAATCGAGGACAA